>NZ_JAWRXV010001748.1:0-235 GCF_046534875.1 Paraburkholderia sp. SIMBA_054
CGCGCTGCAGCAGCCATGCGAGCGCCACTTGCATTGGCGTTGCGCCGATCGTTGCCGCGATGTCGGTCAGCGCGGACGACTGGATCGGCGTAAAGCCGCCTAAAGGAAAGAACGGTACATAAGCAATGCCCTTGGCCGCCAGTTCGTCGATCAGCGCGTCGTCGGCGCGGTGCACCAGGTTGTAGTGGTTCTGCACGCAGACGATGTTAACGATGCGCTGTGCTTCGGCAATCTG
>NZ_JAWRXV010001749.1:0-235 GCF_046534875.1 Paraburkholderia sp. SIMBA_054
GCTGGTTTATAGCCGCGCGCATTTTGAATTCGGCAATGGACCAGTGGGCATCGACGATATTCTCGATCTTCCCATTGTGAGCCTCGGCAAGGGCTCGGCCGTACTGTCCGCCGTGGAGCGCGCGTATCGCAGCCGCGGCCGGCTGTTCCCAGACAACCCGACCGTCAACGGTTTCGACACCATGCTCGCGATGGTGCGTCACGGCTTAGGCGTCGGCTTCATGCCGCCCGATGTG
>NZ_JAWRXV010001750.1:0-235 GCF_046534875.1 Paraburkholderia sp. SIMBA_054
GTACGGCGAAGAGGCGCTTGCTGCGAAGTTGATATGTCGACATAATTCGAATTCATCGACATATTCCTCCAACCTGTCGATGCTAACGACATATCCACTCAGACATGCCGTTTCAACCGGATCGCGCCTCTAACGACCCCCCGCCGCTACCGCCGCAAGCCGATATTGAAACCAAAGCTGTGCTGAAAGCGTGCATCGGAGCACTGGCCGTGTGCTGAATCTTCCCTACCTCGTC
>NZ_JAWRXV010000262.1:0-442 GCF_046534875.1 Paraburkholderia sp. SIMBA_054
CGTGGCGAAGGTGCTGCTCGCTGACGCGCCGCAACTGGCAGCAGGCCTCGCGGAAAACGTCGAGGCGACGGTGCTGAGCATCGCAAAGGATTACTCGCACATTCTCGCCCCGGCGACGGCCTACGGCAAGAACATCGCGCCGCGTATTGCGGCGAAACTCGATGTCGCGCAGATCAGCGACATCACGGCTGTCGATTCGGCCGATACGTTCGAGCGCCCGATCTACGCTGGCAACGCCATCGCCATCGTGCAATCTCAAGATCCCATCAAGGTCATCACGGTGCGCTCGACGGGCTTTGATCCGGTTGCAGCGGAAGGTGGCAGCGCGTCGGTCGAGAAGATCGAAGCGGCAGCAGATACGGGCCTCTCGCAGTTCGTGAGCCGTGAAGTGACGAAGCTGGATCGTCCGGAACTGACGTCGGCGCATGTCATTGTGTCGGGC
>NZ_JAWRXV010000030.1:0-125895 GCF_046534875.1 Paraburkholderia sp. SIMBA_054
CTTTCTTTTGCCTACTTTTCTTTGCGGCGGCAAAGAAAAGTAGGTGCCGCCCCGCACAGGGGCGACGCGTGAATGGCCAACACCGTAACGCGGATGCCAGCGCAAACACAAGCAAACCACCCAGCGTCGCAGACAAAACCAAACCAAAAAAATCAAACCTGCGGCGTAGGAAAATAAACCCCAGCGCGTTGCGCCGCATTCGCAATATGCTTCTCGATAGCCAGTCCAGCCGCATGCGGATCGCGCGCCTTGAGCGCATCAAGAATCGCGCGATGCTCATGATACGTAGTCAGCACGAGTTCACGCCGATAGAACGGCATCCGCTGACTTTCCTTCATGATGTCAGCGCTACTCCGCAAGATCGACTCGATAGCGGCATTGCCCGCAATATTGACGATCCGCATATGAAAGTCGAAGTCCAGCTGCGCGGCGTCATCGAGCTCGCCATTAGTCAGCGCCGTATGCAACGAAGCAATATTGTCCTCAAACCATTCGACGTCATCATCGCCAATAGCCAGCGCAGCCATGCGCGCAACAAAGCCTTCCAGCGCGAACCGCATCTGATAAGTATCCGGCAACGACGACTGATCGGCGAAACGCCACGGATGCGCCGACGACGCCTTCGTCGACTGCACATACACGCCCTTACCCGGACGAATCGTCAACAGCCCGAGCGCTTCGAGCGTCGATAGCGCCTCGCGCAGCGACGCACGGCTGATATCCATTTCCTCCGACAACTGCCGCTGCGCCGGCAACAAACTGCCGACGGGATAAACGCCACCCTCGATCCTCTCGCGAATCGTCGAGATGGCGGAGTCGGTAACAGTATGCGGCACGTTTTTCATGATGTCGGCAGCGGCTCGGTGCGGTCTGACCAGTATTGTAGAACGGCTTTCAATGTTTCGCGCAAACCTTCACCCACACGCAAGTTCCGGGCGAGAAGTCCGGTCAGACCAGACCGGGTAAACACCCTCCCGACAATCCTTGACCTCACTATATCGGTTTCCTACTATTGGCCATAACAGTACTGGTCGGACCAGTATGAACAGATGTTCAAAACCCAACTCGTGACGGGGAGAAAGCCGTGTTGAAGTTTTTCAATTCGCTGTTTGGCCGGGTGGTGATCGCTCTCGTGGCGGGCATCGTGCTCGGAGCGCTATTTCCGCATTTCGCGCAGTCGCTGCGTCCGTTGGGCGACGGCTTTCTGAAGCTGATCAAGATGGTGATCGGGCCGATCGTGTTCTGTGTGGTCGTCAGCGGGATGGCGCACGCAGGTGATCTGAAGAAAGTGGGGCGCGTCGGCCTGAAGGCCGTCGTCTACTTCGAAATCATGACGACGATCGCCCTCGTGATCGGCGCGGTGCTCGCGTATGCGACGCGGCCGGGCGTCGGCATGAACATCGATCTGCATACGCTCGACGCCGGGTCGCTGGCCACCTACACGGAGCACGCGAAGAGCCTGAAGGACACGGCCGGCTTCCTGCTGAAGATCATCCCCGACACCGCGATCGACGCGTTCGCGAAGGGCGACATCCTGCAGATTCTCGTGTTCTCCGTGCTGGTCGGCTCCGCGCTGTCGCTGCTCGGGCCGCGGGCGCAGCGCGTCAACGATCTGATCGACGAACTCGCGCAAGTGTTCTTCCGCGTGATGAGCTTCATCATCAAGCTCGCGCCGCTCGGCGTGCTGGGCGCGATCGCGTTCACCACGGGCACGTATGGCGTCGAGTCGCTGAAGCAGCTCGGCATGCTCGTCATCGTGTTCTACGCGAGCTGCATCGTGTTCGTCGCGGTCGTGCTGGGTGTCGTGATGCGTCTCGCCGGGTTCAGTGTGTTCAAGCTGATCCGCTATCTGCGCGAAGAACTGTCGATCGTGCTCGGGACCGCTTCGTCCGACGCCGTGCTGCCGCAGATCATGCGCAAGCTCGAATGGATGGGCGTGAAGGATTCGACCGTCGGTCTCGTGATTCCGACCGGCTACTCGTTCAACCTCGACGGTTTCTCGATCTATCTGACGCTCGCGGTGATCTTCATCGCGCAGGCGACGAATACGCCGCTGTCCATGCACGATCTGATCGTCGTCGTGCTGGTGTCGCTGGTGACGTCGAAGGGCGCGCACGGCATTCCCGGCTCCGCGATCGTGATTCTCGCCGCGACGCTCTCGGCGATTCCCGCGATTCCCGTGCTCGGCCTCGTGCTGATCCTGCCCGTCGACTGGTTTGTCGGTATCGCCCGCGCGCTGACGAACCTGATCGGCAACTGCGTCGCGACTGTCGTCGTCGCCGTGTGGGAAAACGATATCGACAAGGCGCGCGCGCGCCACGTATTGAACCTCGACAGCGACTACCGCTTCGTCCCCGCAAGCACCGATCACGACAACAACACGGCTCACGCGAATCCGGCGCACGCCGTCTGACAACGCTTTCCGCCATCTGACCGACCACTCATGGCAAACGCGGCGGACTCACGGTCCGCCGCCTCTCATCTCACTCGAACTCGACACTGAACCGATCATGGCCAATCCGATTCTCGATCCGAACGCACCCGCCTTCACGCGCCGCTACATGAACCTCGCCGACCCGCGCCTGGGCGCGAAGGCGCTGTTTGCCAGCGACGAATTCTTCGCACCGAAAGAGCGGATGCTCGACCCGCAGCCTGCCGTGTTCATCCCCGGCAAGTACGACGATCACGGCAAATGGATGGACGGCTGGGAAACGCGCCGCAAGCGCACGACGGGCCACGACTACTGCGTGGTGCGGCTCGCGCGGCCGGGCATCGTGCATGGCGTCGATCTCGATACGAGTCACTTCACGGGCAATTTCCCGCCGGCGGCCTCGATCGAAGCCTGCTATTCGAACGACGACGTGCCCGCCGACAACGCCGACTGGCAAACCCTCGTCCCCGCGACCACGCTGCAAGGCAATCAGCACCATTACGTCGAAGTCACCGATACGCGCGCGTTCACGCATCTGCGCGTGAATCTGTATCCGGACGGCGGGCTTGCGCGTCTGCGCGTCTATGGGCAACCGAAGCGCGACTGGGAGCGCAGCGAGCGCGGCAGCCTGCTCGATCTGGCCGCTGTCGAAAACGGCGCGTATCTGGTCGCCGCGAACAATCAGCATTTCGGGCCGGCCTCGCAGATGCTGATGCCGGGACGCGGCGTGAACATGGGCGATGGCTGGGAAACGCGTCGCCGCCGCGAGCCGGGCAACGACTGGGCGATCGTCGCGCTCGCGCGGCCGGGCGTGATCCGCAAGGTCGAAGTGGATACTGCGCACTTCAAGGGCAATTTCCCCGATCGCTGCTCGCTGCAGGCGGCGTCCGTGACGGGCGGCACCGACGACTCGCTCGTCACGCAAGCGATGTTCTGGCCTGTTCTGTTGCCCGAACAGAAGCTGCAGATGGACAACGTGCATACGTTCAGCGCCGAACTCGCCGCGCTCGGCCCCGTGACACATGTGCGGTTCAACATTTACCCGGACGGTGGCGTATCGCGCTTGCGCCTGTGGGGCGAACTCGAATAACACACGCTGCACGGCAGAGACGATCGATGGAGACGGCCATGAACACACTGCGCATCGAGCGCCTGACACGAGACGCGTTCGCCCCATTCGGCGACGTGATCGAACTGGACGGCGCGCGCCACTATCCGATCAACGAAGGCACCACCGAGCGTTATCACGACCTCGCGAAGGTCGATGTGAGCACGCAAGGCGGCCGTCCGTTGATCAACGTGTTTCGCGCGCAGCCCCGTGCATGGCCGATCGAAATCGCGATGATGGAGCGGCATCCGCTCGGCAGCCAGGCGTTCGTGCCGCTGTCGGATGCGCCTTATCTGATCGTCGTCGCACCGGCCGGCGATCTCGATCCAGCGAAGCTAAGAGCGTTCTCGACGCGCGGCTGGCAGGGCGTCAATTACGCGAGAGGCGTCTGGCATCATCCGCTGCTAGCGTTGGAGCGCGTGAGCGAATTCCTCGTCGTCGATCGTGGCGGAGAGGGGCCGAATTGCGATGAATTGGCGTTGCCGCAAACGTGGCGTCTGGAGCGTGAATCGTTCGAAACAGCGGCGATTTAAGGGTTTGGTAAGCAGAAGAAAGCAAAAGGCCCGGTCGACGAATTCGACCGGGCCTTTCTGCGTCTTACTGGCAATTCTGTCCCGGCCGCGCATCGCGAAAATGCCCGGAAATCCGCGTCAATGCTTGCGATGCGGGCATTTTTCCTTCGTGCACACGCCATAGAGCGCAAGCGCGTGTTCCTGCAGCTTGAAGCCGCGTTCTTTCGCGATTGCCTGCTGGCGGTTTTCGATTTCAGGGTCGAAAAACTCTTCGACTACCCCGCAGTCGATACACACCAGATGGTCGTGGTGCGTTCCTTCGTTTAGCTCAAATACGGCTTTACCCGACTCGAAGTTGCTGCGCGAAAGCAGGCCCGCCTGCTCGAACTGCGTGAGCACGCGGTACACCGTGGCGAGCCCGATATCCAGTTCTTCATGCAGCAGGCTGCGGTAGACATCTTCGGCGGTCATATGGCGCACCGGGCTGTGCTGAAAGATTTCCAGAATCTTGAGGCGCGGTAGGGTCGCCTTGAGTCCGATATTCTTCAGATCGGTTGGATTGGTCATGGCAAGGGATCCCTAGAGTACAATGCAGGGTTCTAATGGTAATGTGAATTGCTGTTCAGGTCATCTTACACGGAAACACGCGCGGCTCGCGTAGCCCGCACGGTGAGGGAAATGATTCCAAAAGCTCTATTGATCAACCGGGGGAGCCGCGTACGGCGTACCTTGATCGTCGCGGCGGCGGTGGCGGTTCTTGCTGGATGTTCCACGTATGACAGCCTGACTCAGCGTTTTGCCCAAAGCATCACGCCGTACCGCATTACCGTGGTTCAAGGTAACTTCGTATCGAAGGAAGCGGCTGCGCAAATGCAGGTTGGCATGTCGCGCGCTCAGGTCCGGCAGGTACTCGGCACGCCGCTTCTTTCCGACATGTTCCACGCGGACCGCTGGGACTACGTCTTCTATTTCAAGCGCGGTTCGACGTCAGTCGTCCAGCAGCGCGATTTCATCGTGATCTTCACGGGTGATCGCGTCGCGAGCTGGTCGGGCGGCGAAGATCTGCCGTCCAACCTCGAACTGCTCGCCGAAATCGATGGCGATCGCACCGGCAAGAAGGTGAAGGTGGCGCCTGTCGTCGCCAGCGGAACGGCCGAGGCGAGCGCGGCGGCAGCTGCGAACGCGCCCGCGCCCATTACGGTGCCCGATACCGTGCGCTCGGCCACGTCGGACGCCGCGCAGGCCGGCAATCTGCCCGCAGTCGACGCGAACGCGCAGGCCGCACAGGCTGCGAACCGCCTGACCAACGCGGTGCAATCGCCCGCGCCGGGCGCGACGCCGTCGGTGCGCGCGAACACGCCTCCGTCTAACGGTGGCGTGCCGCAGAACGCAACGGAGCCGGGCCAGCCGCAGATCCGCTTCACGCGTCCGCCGCCTCCGCAGATGCAGGGCGTACCGAGCGACAACCCCGTTGGCCCGACGGGCCCAACTGGCCCGGAAAGCAACAACGGCCAGTCGAAAGACGCGCCCGCCAAGTCGTCGCAATCTTCCTCGCAATCGGGAACGACCACGGGAACGGGCGGCTGATTCCGTTGTCCGTAACATGACGGGCGGCGTGTCCGCCCGTCATGTGTCTTGCCGCGATGCCGCTTCGCTGTGAGACGTCGCCCGCTTCGTATCTTTTGTCGCCTCTCGGCGCGCTGCCTGTCGGCGCGATGTTCAGGCGCTGTTAGCAGGACTACCCATGAAAATTGCCATCGCCGGCGCGTCGGGCCGCATGGGCCGGATGCTCATCGAAACCGTCCTCAACGATCCTGAAGTTACGCTGTCGGGCGCGCTCGACCGCACCGGCGCGCCGCAACTCGGCCAGGACGCCGGCGCGTTTCTCGGCAAGCAGACGGGCGTGCTGATGTCGGACGATATCGACGCCGTGCTCGCGCAATCCGACTATCTGATCGACTTCACGCGCCCCGAAGGCACGCTCGCGCACATCGACGCGGCGCTGCGCACGAACACGAAGCTCGTGATCGGCACGACGGGTTTCGACGACGCACAAAAGGCGCAGATTCGCGCCGCGTCGGAAAAAATCGGCATCGTGTTCGCGTCGAACTTCAGCGTCGGCGTGAACGTGACGATGAAGCTGCTCGAATTCGCTGCACCTCATTTCTCGCAGGGCTACGACATCGAAATCGTCGAGGCGCATCACCGTCACAAGGTCGACGCCCCCTCGGGCACGGCGCTGACGATGGGCGAGGTGATCGCCAACGCGCTTGGCCGCAAGCTCGAAGATTGCGCCGTCTACGCGCGCGAAGGCGTGACGGGCGAACGCGATCCGTCCACCATCGGTTTTTCGGCGATTCGTGGCGGCGATATCGTCGGCGATCACACGGTGCTGTTCGCGGGCATCGGCGAGCGCATCGAAATCACGCACAAGGCGGCGAGCCGCCTGTCGTACGCGCAAGGCGCGGTGCGCGCGGTGCGTTTCCTCGAAGGCCACCCGAACGGCCTGTTCGACATGCAGGACGTGCTCGGCTTGCGCTAAGCCCCGCGTGAGCCTGTTCTCACCCGCCAAGGCGTCGTAGCCGAGGCGACCAAAGAGCTCCGATGGCAGACACCGGCATCCTCCACTACCTGCAAACCAGCGATGCCATCACGCATGGCGTCGCGTACGTGTTGCTGGCGATGTCGGTTGCGAGCTGGTGCTTCCTGATCGTCAAAAGCTGGATTCTGAGCCGCGCGAAGCGGCAAGGGCCGCGCGCCGTCGCGCGGTTCTGGCAGGCGCCGACGCTGTCCGAAGGCGTCGCAGCGCTGCGTCTCGCGGATCGCGAGCACATCTTTTCTCCATTGGCGGAAGCGGCGCTGCAGGCGTCGGAAGTCGAGACGCCGGGCGTGCTGCTCGCGCGCGTCGAACGCAGCGAACGCGTACTGCGGGCGCTGCGCCAGGCGCTGCACCGCTCGCAACGGCGGCTCGAGTTCGGGCAGGTACTGCTGGCGTCGGTGGGCACCACCGCGCCGTTCGTCGGCTTGCTTGGCACCGTGTGGGGCATTTATCACGCGCTCGGCAGCATCGCACAAAGCGGGCAGGCGATGATCGAGAACGTCGCGGGTCCCGTCGGCGAGGCGCTCATCATGACGGCGTTCGGTCTCGTCGTCGCGATTCCCGCCGTGCTCGCGTATAACGTGCTTGGGCGGATGGTGCGACAGTTGTCGGAGGAACTCGACGGCTTCGCGCACGATCTGCACGCGTATGTCTGCGCGCCCGCGGGCGATGCGTCCGATAACGCACGCGGCGGCGCGAGAGACGCCCACGGCGAACGGGCGCCGGCGCGGACGCAGGCATAGAGCCGCATCGGGCTCGGCGCCAGGCAGACAAGCAGGCGCATCGGCAAGTATCAAACGGGAAGAACGAGGCACGACACATGGCATTCGGCGGACTCGACAGGCACAAGACGGCCGCGCCGATGGCGGACATCAACATGACGCCGCTGATCGACGTGATGCTGGTGCTGCTTGTCATTTTCATCATCACGGCGCCGCTGTTCACGCACGCGATCCGGCTGGATCTGCCGCGCGTCGCGGCCGCCGAGGCGCGCGAGACGCCGCAGACCATCACGCTGTCGATCGACGCCGCGGGCAAGCTCTACTGGAACGACAAGCCCATCACGCTCGACCAGATGCGCGCGCAGTTCAACGACGCGGGCAAGCAAAAGGAACAGCCGGAAATCCATCTGCGCGCAGAGCGCTCGACGCGCTACGAAGTGATCGCGCAGGTGATGGGCGCGGCGCAGCAGGCGGGTCTGGAGCGGATCGGTTTCGTGACCGAGCCACCGCCGGGCGACGCCAAAGCGCGCCAGCCGACGCCTGCCGTTGCCGCATCGGCCGCGCAGTAAGCCGAAGCAGCCCGCGCACCGGGCCAACAGCACGCTTTCACCACTCATCACGCCGAATCGGCGCGCAAAACGCATCGCATACGCTCAATCGCGCGCGGCGTGAACCCGGCCGAACGGTATAATCAGCCCTTTCCCCTTGACGAGAGGGGAATCGACAAGACTTTCATCACGCAGAGCACCGTGCCGGTGCCGAAGCAACCGAACAGCGGCACCGAACAGCGATCCCATCACACCATGCACGAAAAATACGTTCCCTCCGACGTCGAATCCGCCGCGCAAGGACAATGGCGCGCCACCGACGCGTACAAAACGACGGAAAAGGCCGACAAGCCGAAGTTCTATTGCGTTTCGATGCTGCCATATCCGTCGGGCAAGCTGCACATGGGGCACGTACGCAATTACACGATCAACGACGTGATGTACCGCTATCTGCGGATGAACGGCTACAACACGCTGATGCCGATGGGCTGGGACGCGTTCGGCATGCCCGCCGAAAACGCCGCGATGGCCAACAACGTGCCGCCCGCAAAGTGGACGTACGACAACATCGCGTACATGAAGAAGCAGATGCAGTCGATGGGTCTTGCCATCGACTGGTCGCGCGAAGTCGCCACCTGCAGCCCGGACTACTACAAGTGGAACCAGTGGATCTTCCTGAAGATGCTCGAAAAGGGCATCGCGTACAAGAAGACGGGCACCGTGAACTGGGACCCGGTCGATCAGACCGTGCTCGCGAACGAGCAGGTGATCGACGGCCGCGGCTGGCGCTCGGGCGCGCTCGTCGAGAAGCGCGAAATCCCGATGTACTACATGCGCATCACGCAGTACGCGGATGAACTGCTGAACGATCTCGAAGGCCTCGGCTGGCCCGAGCGCGTGAAGATCATGCAGCAGAACTGGATCGGCAAGAGCTTCGGCGTGACCTTCGGCTTCCCGTACGAACTGGACGGCGAGCAAAAGCTGCTGCGCGTGTTCACGACGCGCGCCGACACGATCATGGGCGTCACCTTCTGTGCGGTCGCCGCGGAGCACCCGCTGGCGACGCATCTCGCGCAAGGCCGGCCGGAACTGCAGGCGTTCATCGACGAATGCAAGCACGGCGGCGTCGCCGAAGCCGACATGGCGACGATGGAAAAGAAGGGCATGGCCACGGGCTTTTTCGTCACGCATCCGCTGACGCAGGAAAAGGTCGAGGTGTGGATCGGCAACTACGTGCTGATGAGCTACGGCGAAGGCGCCGTGATGGGCGTGCCCGCGCACGACGAGCGCGACTTCGCGTTCGTGAAGAAGTACGGCATTCCCGTCAAGCAGGTGGTCGCAGTCGAAGGCCAGCCGTTCTCGACGGACGCCTGGCAGGAGTCGTACGGCGACAAGGAAAACGGCGTCCTGGTCAACAGCGGCAAATACGACGGCCTCAAGTACAGCGAAGCCGTCGACGCAATCGCCGCTGATCTGAAAGCGCTCGGCCTCGGTGACAAGCAGGTCACGTGGCGTCTGCGCGACTGGGGCATTTCGCGCCAGCGCTACTGGGGCACACCGATCCCGATCATCCACTGCCCGTCGTGTGGCGACGTGCCGGTGCCCGAGAAGGATCTGCCCGTCGTGCTGCCGGAAGATCTCGTGCCGGACGGCACGGGCAATCCGCTCGCCAAGTCGGAAGCGTTCCTGAACTGCACGTGTCCGACCTGCGGCGCGGCCGCGAAGCGCGAAACCGACACGATGGATACCTTCGTCGATTCGTCCTGGTACTTCTATCGCTACGCGGCACCCGACGCGAAGACGATGGTCGACGAGCGCACCGATTACTGGATGCCGATGGATCAGTACATCGGCGGTATCGAACACGCCATTCTTCACCTGCTGTACTCGCGTTTCTGGGCGAAGGTCTGCCGCGATCTGGGCATCGTGAAGTTCGGCGAGCCCGCGAAGAACCTGCTCACGCAGGGCATGGTGCTCAACGAAACGTATTACCGCGAAAACGACGCGGGCAAGAAGACCTGGTACAACCCTGCCGACGTCACCGTCACGCACGACGACAAGGGCCGCCCGGTCGGCGCGACGCTGAACGCCGACGGCCAGCCCGTCGTGCTGGGCGGCGTCGAGAAGATGGCGAAGTCGAAGAACAACGGGGTCGATCCGCAGGTGCTGATCGACCAGTACGGCGCGGATACCGCGCGTCTGTTCACGATGTTCGCGGCTCCTCCGGAGCAGCAGCTCGAATGGTCGGGCGCGGGCGTCGAAGGCGCGAGCCGCTTCCTGCGCCGCGTGTGGTCGTTCGGCCAGGCGAATGAAGCGGCGCTCTCGCAGGGCGGCGCATTCGACGCCGCGAAGCTCGCCGATACCGACAAGACGCTGCGCCGCGAGATCTACAGCGTGCTGAAGCAGGCCGATTTCGACTATCAGCGTCTGCAGTACAACACGGTCGTGTCGGCGGCGATGAAGATGCTCAACGCGGTCGACAGCGCGAAAGGCGCGAGCGCCGCTGTGCTGCGCGAAACCTACGGCGTGCTGCTGCGCGTGCTGTATCCCGTCGTGCCGCACGTCACGTTCCAGCTGTGGCAGGAACTCGGCTACGAAGCCGAGTTCGGTACGCTGCTTGACGCACCGTGGCCGAAAGTCGACGAAAAGGCGCTGGAGCAAAGCGAGATCGAACTCGTGCTGCAGGTGAACGGCAAGGTGCGCGGCGCTGTGACGGTCGCGAAGGACGCATCGCGCGAAGCGATCGAAGCCGTCGCGCTCGCGCACGAGATGTTCGCGAAGTTCAGCGAGGGCAAGCCGGCGAAGAAGGTGATCGTCGTGCCGGGCCGCCTCGTGAACGTCGTCGTCTGATGCACGCATCGATTGCGCTTTAACTGCGAACCAGGAGCTCATGTGACTCGCAGATCGTTTTTGACTCTGGCGTGCAGCGCGGCGCTGCTGTCCGCGTGCGGCTTCCAGTTGCGCGGCCAGCAGGACTATGCGTTCAAGCGCCTCGCCATCGCGGGCGCGTCGGCGCCCGTCTCCGCGCGCCTCACGCGCATGGTGCAGGGCGGCAGCGACACCGTGATCGTGAATTCGCCCGCCAATGCCGACGCCATCCTGTCGATTTCCGAAGGGCGCGGCAACAGCGTGCTGACGTTGAACTCGCTGGGCGTTGTCGAAGAATATGCGCTCGACTACTGGCTGAACTACACGGTGCGCGGCGCCGACGGCACGTTGCTGATTCCGCCGAGCGCGATCCATCTGAATCGCGCGATGACGTATAGCGATCAGTTCTCGCAAGCGAAGGCTTCGGAAGCGGACATCCTTTACGCGGACATGCAGAACGACGCCGTCGATCAGTTGATGCGCCGTCTTGCCGTCGTGCGTTCGCTGCATCCGGCGCCGGGCCAGGAAGTGCCGGGCGTCAATCCGCGAGCACCGCTGCCGCCGCCGCCGCTTTGATCCACAGCATCGACCTGCTTTCACTCTCGTTCATCCGTCGCCATGCAACTGCGTCTTGACGCGCTCGAAGCGCATCTCGCGAAAGGTCCCGCCGGTCTGTACGTCGTGTACGGCGACGAGCATCTGCTCGCGCAGGAAGCGTGCGACCGCATCCGCGCGGCGGCGCGCGCAAACGGCTTTACCGACCGCACGGTGTTCACGGTGGAGCGCGGCTTCGACTGGAGTTCGCTGCTTGGCGCGAGCCAGTCGATGTCGCTGTTCGGCGACCGGCAACTGGTCGAATTGCGTATCCCGACGGGCAAGCCCGGCAAGGAAGGCGCGGACGCGCTGAAGACGTTGGCCGCGTCGGCAAATCCCGACGTGCTCACTCTTGTCACGTTGCCGCGCCTCGACGCGGCGACGCAAAAGGCTGCATGGTTCACCGCGCTGGCCGACGCGGGCGTCGCGTTGAAGATCGATCCTGTCGAGCGCGCGCAATTGCCCGGTTGGGTTGGGCAGCGTCTTGCGCAGCAAGGCCAGCGCGTTGCGGCGGGCGAAGAGGGCAAGCGCTCGTTGCAATTCATCGCCGAGCGCGTCGAAGGCAATCTGCTCGCTGCGCATCAGGAAATCCAGAAGCTGGGGCTGCTGTATCCGTCCGGCGCGCTGTCGTTCGAACAGGTTCACGACGCCGTGCTCAACGTCGCGCGCTACGACGTGTTCAAGCTCAACGAAGCAATGCTCGCGGGCGACGTCGGCCGTCTGTCGCGGATGATCGACGGGCTGAAGGGCGAAGGCGAAGCGGCCGTGCTCGTGCTGTGGGCTGTCGTCGAAGAAATTCGCACGCTGCTGCGCATCAAGCGCGGTGTCGAGGCGGGCAAGCCGCTGCCGATGCTGCTGCGTGAAAACCGCGTGTGGGGCCCGCGTGAGCGGCTCGTCGGGCCGGCGCTGTCGCGTGTGACGGAGGCCTCGCTGGAAAAGGCGCTGGCGCTCGCGGCGAAGCTCGATCGACAGGTGAAGGGGTTGTCGGGCGGCACGCCGGGCAATCATCGCAACGACCCGCCGCCCGATCCGTGGGCGGGACTTTTCGAACTCGCGATGGCCGTCGCGGGCGCATCCGCTTCTCCGGTGCATGGCATGCCAAACCGGCCAGCTCCAGCGCGACCGGCGCCAATGCGCCGACCGTCGTAGGCTGTCGCACGCCTGACGGATCTGGCCGCTGATCTCGCTTCAATAACGCGAGCGTATCGGCGGAACACCGGATCTATCCCAAACGCGGCGCGGCAGCCTTTCCCAGCCTGTGACACGGCGCCGCTCGCCCGAGCAGACAACTGTCACACGTCATACAATCGGCGGATCGTTCCGCTTACAGAAATTGTCTGCCGCATCCACGCAAAGAGCGGCACAACGGGAATCATCATGGATATCGACCAGTACATGACCGACCTCGGCCGCCGCGCGCGGCACGCATCGCGTGCGATGGCGCGGGCGTCGACGGCGGCGAAGAATGCCGCGCTCGAAGCCATTGCAGTCGCCATCGAACGCGAGACGGCCACACTGAAAGAGGCGAATGCGCGTGACCTCGCCCGCGCTCGCGACAAGGGCCACGACGCCGCGTTTATCGATCGTCTGACGCTGTCGGACAAGGCGTTGAAGACGATGGTCGAAGGCTTGCGGCAGGTGGCTGCGCTGGCCGATCCGATCGGCGAGATCAGCGGTCTGAAGTTCCGGCCGAGCGGGATTCAGGTCGGCCAGATGCGTGTGCCGCTGGGCGTGATCGGCATCATCTACGAATCGCGGCCGAACGTGACGATCGATGCGGCGGCGTTGTGCCTCAAATCTGGTAACGCGACGATCTTGCGCGGCGGATCGGAAGCGCTCGAATGCAACACGGCGCTGGCGAAGCTGATCGGCGAAGGGCTCGAAACAGCGGGCTTGCCGCAGGAAGCGGTGCAAGTGGTCGAGACGTCCGATCGTGCCGCAGTCGGCAAACTGATTACGATGACCGAATACGTCGACGTGATCGTGCCGCGCGGCGGCAAGAGCCTGATCGCGCGTCTGATGGAAGAAGCGCGCGTGCCGATGATCAAGCACCTCGATGGCATTTGCCATGTGTATGTCGACGATCGCGCGGACATCGCGAAGGCGATGACGGTCTGCGATAACGCGAAGACGCATCGTTATGGCACGTGCAACACGATGGAGACGCTGCTCGTTGCACGCGGCATCGCGGCCGAAGTGCTGCCGGCGCTCGGCAAGCTGTATCGCGGCAAGGACGTGGAACTGCGTGTCGATCCCGCGGCGCGCAAGGTGCTCGAAGCGGCGGGCGTCGCGCCGTTGGTCGATGCAACCGAAGAAGACTGGCGCACCGAATATCTCGCGCCCGTGCTGGCGATCAAAGTGGTCGACGGCATCGATCAGGCGATCGAGCACATCAACGAATACGGCTCGCACCACACGGATGCGATCGTCACCGAAGATCACGACCGCGCGATGCGCTTCCTGCGCGAAGTGGATTCGGCGAGCGTGATGGTCAATGCATCAACGCGTTTTGCAGACGGCTTCGAGTTCGGGCTGGGCGCTGAGATCGGCATTTCCAACGACAAGCTGCATGCGCGCGGCCCCGTCGGATTGGATGGGCTGACATCGATGAAATACGTCGTGCTGGGGCACGGCGAAGGCCGTCAATAATTTCGAACATCGAAACAAAAAGAAGGATTAATGCCGATGTTGTGGATCAAGACGTTTCACATCGTTCTGGTGGCCTCATGGTTCGCGGGGCTTTTCTATCTGCCGCGGATCTACGTGAATCTCGCGATGGAGACCGATCCGAACGCGGTGAAACGCCTCTTGATCATGGCGCGAAAGCTGTTTCGCTTCATGACGTTCATTGCAGTGCCGGCGCTGGCGTGCGGTCTGTGGCTTTGGCTTGCGGTCGGCATCGGCAGCGGGCAAGGCTGGATTCACGCGAAGGTCGGCGTGGTGGTGCTGCTGATTATTTATCACGCGTATTGCGGCGTGCTGCTGCGCACGTTCGAGCGCGGTGAGAACCGGCGTTCGCATAAGTGGTATCGGATGTTCAATGAACTGCCCGTTCTTGGGATGCTCGCGGCGGTCGCGTTGGTAGTCATCAAGCCGTTTTAGGTTTCGATCTAATCGGTTCGGGAAATTCATTCAGAAGCCCGGTTTGCTGATAACAGCAAACCGGGCTTTTTGCTTTCCTGCAATCCTTTAAGCCGAATGGCTAACCGATACGCCTCTTCTGCATCAGCCTGTACGACCACGTCAGGCGACAAGACGCCCACACACCTATCCCGCAAGTCGTCGCGATGCTCGTTGAAATTCCGCAAAAGTGGCTTTGCTGCTCGCGCTGTCTCCGTCTTAGAGCGTCTTAATTTGGGCTCGATCACGTCATTCATCGTGTTGCCTGACGCGCGTCGTCGCTCGGTCTGAGCGCACGCAGCTTCACTCTTAAACTCGGTTGACAAAAAAAGCCAGCCAACTCCGTCTACACGCGCGTTGTCAGCCTGCTTTAGGAGTCGTCCGATTCAGGCGCTTGCTGTGTCGCAATAAAGTGCATGCACGGTAGGTAGAAGAGGCGGAGTCCTAGCAGTTCTTAGGCAGCTCATCTCAAAAACCGGCTCCGGCGGCGACTTAGCCGGATCAGCTGTCAGGGTTCTTCGGAGCCGGTCTTAACGCTCAATTTTCGCGTAAGCGTCGCATCCACCTGGTAGATGCGAGAGGTATCTCATTGCCGTGCTGGAACGTCCATCGTTGCGCCGGCGATTTTAGAATATTTTTAGGATTGCAAATGAATAGGACTTACCGATCAGTCTGGAACGAATCGACTGGAACTTGGGTCGCCGTGCAGGAGAATGCCAAGGGACGTGCAAAATCGTCCTCGTCATCGAAGGGGGTGTTAGCGCTTTTGGTTGGTTCGGGCGTTCTTATCAGCGCTGGGTCTGCCTTCGCTGGAGCGCTTGATGGTGGGTCGGTAGTGAAGCCTTCGCAGGAAGCAATTGGCCAAGGTGCTAAAGTGACTGCGAACACTAACGACGGCGGAACAGGGGTCGCCATTGGCTTGACCGCTCTAAGTGCCGCCCCCTACGGCACAGCTGTTGGCGGGAATTCGCAAGCGTTGGGGCTGGACGCGACCGCGTTTGGCGCAGGCGCGGTCTCAGGAACTGCCTCCACGCAGGACACGACCGCCGTCGGGTTTATCGCACAGGCGACCGGCAATGCCTCGATGGCGTTGGGCTCAAGGACGAATGCTTCGGGGCTCGGTGCGTTGGTGGTGGGCTATGCAGCGTCGGGATCGGGTAGCTATTCCTCGGCGTTTGGTTTCCAGGCGGCCGCGACGGCGGATACCGCGGTGGCTTTGGGTAGCAGTTCGACTGCCTCCAATAATGCTGCGATCGCGATCGGTGCATCTGCTACGGGCGCGGGCTTGGCATCGCTGGCGCTGGGTCAGGCAAGCAAGACCCTTGGCGACTACAGCGAGGCGATGGGCAACTCCGCTCAAGCACTGGGCACAGGGGACATTGCACTGGGTGCATCAGCAAAGGCTTCGGGTACGGGCACGTCCGCGGCGGCACTCGGCGCCAACGCGCAGGCGACGGGCGCTGGCTCGGCTGCAATGGGCGGCGCCAGCAGCGCTACGGGCAGTCAGTCGACGGCGATAGGCTACGGCGCCAACGTGACGACGGCGAACTCCGTGGCGCTCGGTTCGAACTCTGTGGCGCTCGGTTCGAACTCTGTGGCGAACTCGACGACGCTGACGTCGGCAGGCTTTGCGCCGGTTGGTGGCACGGCGATCTCGGCTTCGACGGCAGCGGGCGGCGAAGTGTCGGTTGGCAAGGCGGGTGCGGAGCGTCGTATTACGAACGTGGCAGCGGGTCTGAACGCTACGGACGCGGTGAACGTGAGCCAGTTGCAGTCGGAAGACGCGAAGGTGAACAACGTTAGCAATAACGTCAGCAACCTGAGCAACAACGTCAGCAACATTGCGGGCAACGTCACCAACATCAGCAACACGGTGAACAACATCAACAACGGTGCTGGTATCACGTATTTCCACGCGAACTCGTCGCTGGTTGATTCGCAGGCGCTGGGTGCAGAGTCGATCGCAATTGGTGGTGGTGCGATTGCTCATAACGCGAACTCGGCTGCGATCGGCAGCAACGCCAATGTAACGGCCGACAATTCGGTCGCGCTGGGTCAAGGTTCGGTGGCCGATCGTGCTAATACCGTGTCGGTGGGTTCGGCGGGCAACGAACGCCAGATCACGAACGTGGCGGCAGGTACGGCGCTGACGATGATTCCGGACGTCGATCAGGGCAAGACGATCGCGGTCGGTATCGGTGCCGGTTCGTACCATGGCTATCAGGCCACTGCGCTGGGTGCTTCGGCACGCATCACGCAGAACATCAAGGTCAAGCTCGGCGCCGGTATCAGCGGCCAAGGCACGACCGTCGGTGTCGGTGCGTCGTATCAATGGTAATCGGGAAGTAGACGTAAGGGCGGTGCAGCAATGACCGCCTGAGCGCAGTCTTCACCAGCAGTAAGCTTCAAAACGAAACGGGCTCCTTCGGGAGCCCGTTTTGCGTTTGTATGTCCGCTTCGTCCTGGTGTCGCGCTTCACCTGCCGTGCATTGCAGTGCGTGCCGGATCACTCACGCGGCCCGTCATCCTGCGGCGTGGCGTGCTCCGACGCACGAAGCAGACCTATTCCTGCGGCCCAGTCCGGCGCCTCGCAATCACATCCTTCGCGCCCGCCAGCTTTTCCGCTAGCTCCGGCCCACGCTGCAACGCGACGCCGACAGCCAGAATGTCGCCGATCGCGAGATGCGACGTGCGCGACGTCATCGGCGAGAAGATGTCGGTGTCTTCATCGACATTCGCGAACAGTCCGATCGACGCGATCCGAGCCAGCGGCGAATTCCCATGCGTCACGGCAATCACTTTCGCGCCCGCGGCGAGCGCGGATTTCGCGGCGTCGATGATGTCGCGCGTGCGGCCCGTATTCGAAATCGCGACGACGACATCGCCTTCGCCCAGCAATCCCGCCGACATCAAAAACGTATGCGGGTCGGAATAAGCGACGCTCGGCATGCCGAGCCGGAAGAACTTGTGCTGCATGTCGAGCGCGGCAATCCCCGAGCCGCCCGCGCCGTAGAACTCGATGCGCTTCGCTTGCGCCAGCAGTTGGATCGCGGCCGCCACGCTGTCGGTCGACAGATTGTTGCGCACCTGGATCAGTGCGCCGATGGTCCGGTCGAGCACCTTCGCGGCGACGCCGGGCGTCGGCTCGTCGGGACGCACGTCGCGATACACGGCGGGCACTTCCGTTGCTATCCCTTGCGCAAGGCGGATCTTGAACTCGCGAAAGCCGGAGAAGCCGAGCGCATGACAGAAGCGCGCGATGGTCGGCTGGCTCACGCCCGCGCGCGCGGCGACCTCCGTCATCGACAGGTCGAGCACTTCGCGCGGCGCCTCGATCACGTAGTCGGCAAGCTTGCGTTCGGATGGGCGCATCTGGTCGCGCATCGCTTCCACCTGGGACAGCATCATCGGGAATCTCGCACTATGCTGAAGAATGCGTGGACTATAGCTGATAGACGAATCAAGTACAAAAACTACATATGTACCGTAGGTGATTACCCTGGTGAACCACGGTAAAACGCCGGAAACGCCAGTACACAAAGGTTTCAGGCCAATTTCGTAGCGGCGCCGATTCAGCAACTGCCACATTGTGTGCGTGTAGTTTTTCTACTAATATCCCGGTTGCCGGCTCTTCATGCCGTTTCCCGCGATACCAATCTGGCGTACAGCGCTCATGTCAAGGCGCGCAGGCCAGCGACGAAGGAGCATCGATGGTTTCCCCGCATTCGCAACTGATGAAAGTCACGAAGCGCGTGATCGAGCGCAGCAAGCCGACGCGCCACGCGTACCTGTCACGCATCGACCAGGCGCAGGGCAAATTCCCGGCGCGCGGCGCGCTGTCCTGCGCGAACCTCGCGCACGGCTTCGCCGGCATGGAGGGCAACGACAAGCTCGTCATCAAGCAGATCCGCCAGCCGAACATCGGCATCGTCTCGTCGTACAACGAGATGCTCTCGGCGCACGCGCCGTACAAGGATTTCCCGGACATCATCAAGGCCGCCGCGCGTGAAAACGGCGGCGTCGCGCAGTTCGCGGGCGGCGTCCCGGCGATGTGCGACGGCATCACGCAGGGCAACGCGGGCATGGAACTGTCGCTGTTCTCGCGCGAAGTGATCGCGATGAGCACGGCCGTCGCGCTCACGCACAACATGTTCGACGCGGCGCTGTGCCTCGGCGTGTGCGACAAGATCGTGCCGGGCCTGTTGATCGGCGCGCTGCAATTCGGCCATCTGCCGACTATCTTCGTGCCCGCCGGCCCGATGACGAGCGGCCTGTCGAACGACGACAAGGCCAAAGTGCGCCAGGAATTCGCGACGGGCCAATGCGGCCGCAATGAACTGCTCGAATCGGAGGCCGCCGCGTATCACAGCCACGGCACCTGCACGTTCTACGGCACGGCCAACAGCAACCAGATGCTGATGGAAATCATGGGCCTGCATCTGCCGGGCTCGGCGTTCGTCCATCCGCATACGCCGCTGCGCGACGCGCTGACTGCGCAAGCTGCGCGCCGCGTGCTCGACCTGACGGTGGACCGCGGCCACTACATGCCGATCGGCCACGTGATCGACGAGAAGGCGATCATCAATGGCATCGTCGGTCTGCTGGCGACGGGCGGTTCGACCAATCACACGCTGCACCTCGTCGCGATCGCGCGCGCGGCGGGCATCATCATCGACTGGGACGACTTCGACACGCTGTCGGCTACGGTGCCGCTGCTCGCGAAGGTGTATCCGAACGGCAAGGCCGACGTGAACCACTTCCACGCGGCGGGCGGCATGGCGTATCTGATTCGCAATCTGCTTGAAGGTGGCTTGCTGCATCACGATGTGAACACGGTCGTCGGCAAGGGTCTTTCGCACTATGCGGAAGAGCCGAAACTGCTCGACGGCAAGTTGACGTGGGTGCCGGCCGCCGCCGAAAGCCACGACACGGCTGTGCTGCGCGCCATCGGCGATCCGTTCCAGCCGGACGGCGGTTTGCGTCTGATGCAAGGCAAGCTCGGCCGCGGCGTGATCAAGATTTCGGCCGTTGCGAAGCAGCATCGGACAGTGAAGGCGCCTGCCATCGTGTTCGATTCGCAGGAAGCCGTGCAGGAAGCCTTCGATAACGGCGAGCTGAAGCGCGACTTCATCGCCGTCGTGCGCTTCCAGGGCGCGCGCGCAAACGGCATGCCCGAGCTGCATCGTTTGACGCCGCTGCTCGGCGTGTTGCAGGATCAGGGTTTCCATGTCGCGCTTGTCACGGACGGCCGCATGTCCGGAGCATCGGGCAAGGTGCCCGCCGTGATTCACGTGTCGCCGGAAACGCTGCTGCAAGGGCCGCTCGGCAAGGTGCGGACGGGCGACATGCTCGTGATTGACGCCGAAGCAGGCGTGCTCGACGTCGAAATCGACGACGCCGAGTGGGCCACGCGTCCGATTGCCGTGTCGCAGCATCAGGCGGAAAACGAAGTGGGCTTCGGCCGTGAGCTGTTCGGTGTGTTCCGTGCGGCGGCGGCGCCGGCGGAGCTCGGTGCATCGGTGTTCGGGCCGCTCGTCGGCGAAGCGTCGCACGCAACTCAGCACGCAACTGGAACGGCAAACGCCGTGGCAAGCGAAGCCAGCCACGCAATGCAGAAATAAAGCGAAAAGGAGTCTGAAGATGACGTCGAAAACAGTCAGCGAAATCGTGCGCCTCGGTCCGGTGATCCCGGTCCTCGCATTCGATACCGTCGAACAGGGCGAACACGTTTCGCGCGCACTGCACGCAGGCGGCGTGAAGGTGCTGGAAATCACGCTGCGCACGCCCGCGGGCATCGGGGCGATCGAGCGCGCGAGCCAGCTTGCCGAAGACATCGTCGTTGGCGTCGGCACGATCACGAGGCCCGAACATTGCGAGCAGGCAAAGAAGGCGGGCGCGCAGTTCGGTGTGTCGCCGGGGCTCACGAAAGATATGCACAAGGCCGCGCAGGACGCCGGTCTGCCGCTTTTGCCCGGCGTAATGACGCCGAGCGACATCATCGTCGCACTCGAACTGGGCTATGAAATCGTCAAGTTCTTCCCTGCGCAACAGGCGGGCGGCATCCCGATGCTGCAAGCTTTCCACGGCCCGTTCCCGACGCTGAAGTTCTGCCCGACGGGCGGCATCACGGCGGAAACAGCGCCAAACTTCCTCGCGCTGCCGAACGTGGTGTGCGTGGGCGGCTCGTGGCTGACGCCGAAGGCGGCGCTCGCTGCGCAGAACTGGGACGAAGTCACGCGTCTCGCGCGCGCTGCGAGCGAACTGGCAGCGCCTGCACACTGATGCGCAGCATCGTGTTTTGAACAAGCGCGGAACCGGCTGCTGTAACGAGCCTCGCCGCTTCAGCTCCTGACGGGCTGCAGCGGCGAGGTTTTTTTGATTTTTGCGTGGGTTTATTCCACGCGCCACCGACGTCAACAAACAGTAAAATTCAGCGTCCGCGAAAGTGCTCGTTCAGAAGGCACTTTCAGCATCCGGAAGCGGGCGAGGTGCCGCAGCACTTTGCAATTCAAACCAACAAAGCAAAGGAGGAGCTTCATGGAAGCTGTCCACGGCAGCATGCTGCTGATCTACGCCGTGATTGCCATTGCGGTGCTGATCCTGATGATCACGCGCTTCAAGGTCTATCCGTTCCTCGTCCTCATTATCGTGTCGTTGCTGCTGGGTCTGGCCGTCGGCATGCCGGCGGGCACGATCGTGAAGTCGTTCGAAACGGGTAACGGCAATACGCTGGGTCACATCGCGATCGTCGTCGGCCTCGGCACGATGCTCGGCAAGATGATGGCCGAATCGGGCGGTGCCGAGCGCATCGCCACCACGCTAATCAACTGGTTCGGTGAAAAGAACATTCACTGGGCGATGATGTTCGTCGCGATCATCGTCGGCTTGCCTGTGTTCTTCGAAGTCGGCTTCGTGCTGCTGATTCCCATCGCGTTCAACGTCGCGAAACGCACAGGCAAATCGCTGCTGCTGATCGGCCTGCCGATGGTCGCGGGTCTGTCCGTCGTGCACGGCCTGATACCGCCGCACCCGGCTGCGCTGCTTGCGGTGCAGGCGTATCACGCGGACATCGGCCGCACGATCGCGTACGGGCTGCTCGTCGGCGTGCCGACGGCGATTGTCGCTGGTCCGCTGTTCGCGCTGCTGATTCACCGTCATATCAAACTCGCGGAAAACAATCCGCTCGCCGCGCAGTTCGTCGATACCGAACATCAGGCGGGCTCGCGCGAGCTGCCGGGCTTTGGTATCACGCTCTTCACGATCCTGCTGCCTGTGATCCTGATGCTGATCGGCAGTTGGGCCGATCTCGTGTTCGCGCCGAAAACGACGCCGAACGATCTGCTGAAGTTCATCGGCACGTCCGATGTTGCGCTGCTGATTGCGGTGCTCGTCAGCTTCTGGACGTTTGGCGCGAGCCGCGGCTTTAACCGCGAGCAGATCCAGAAGTTCTGCGGCGAATGTCTTGCGCCGATCGCGGGCATTACGCTGATCGTCGGCGCGGGCGGTGGTTTTGGCCGCGTACTGATGGATAGCGGCATCTCGAAGCAGATCGTCGAAACGGCGACCTCTGCGCATCTGTCGCCGTTGCTGCTCGGCTGGTTCGTTGCCGCGCTGATCCGTCTCGCGACGGGTTCGGCGACGGTTGCAATGACGACGGCCTGCGGCATCGTCGCGCCGATTGCGCAGGCGAGCGGTGTGCAGGTGAAGCCGGAACTGCTGGTGCTTGCGACGGGCTCGGGCTCGCTGATTTTCTCGCATGTCAACGACGGCGGTTTCTGGCTGATCAAGGAGTATTTCGGAATGACGGTGGGGCAGACGTTCCAGACGTGGTCGCTCTGCGAAACCATCATTTCGCTGATGGGCTTGGGTTTGACCTTCGCATTGGCGGCGGTCCTGTAAGGAGTTTCAGATGATTTTGATCGCGATGGGCGTGTCGGGCGCCGGCAAGACCCGCATTGGCGAAATGCTGGCGGAGCGGCTCAAGTGCAGCTTCACGGATGGCGATGCGTTTCATAGCGCTGCCAACAAGGAGAAGATGCACAACGGCATTCCGCTGACGGATGATGATCGCTGGCCGTGGCTCAGGACGATTCGCGCTGCGATCGAGGAGAAGCAGGCGGCGAATGAGGATGCGGTGTTTACTTGTTCGTCGTTGAAGCGTTCTTATCGCGACATCCTGCGTGCGGGCGATAAGGATGTTTGCTTCGTCTATCTCAAGGGCTCGCAGGAAGTGCTGCAGGAGCGTCTGCAGACACGCACGGGGCATTTCTTTGATCCTTCGTTGCTGCAGAGCCAGCTCGATACGCTGGAAGAGCCTGGCGATGATGAGGCGATTACTGTCAGTATCGAGCTCACGCCTGAGGAGATTGTCGAGGAGACGCTCAGTAAGTTTCGCGCGAGGTAGGGTTTTGTAGTCGTTGATTGATGGCCCGCTAGCGGTGGTTGTTTTCGCTGCGCGGGCCGTTTTTGTTTGTGGTTTTGGTGTTGCGCTGGTAGCTGCGGTTTGGCTTCGTGGCGTGGACGGTTTGGTTTGCTAGTGTTTTCGCTGGCATCCGCGTTACGGTGTTTGCCGTTCAGGCGTCGCCCCTGTGCGGGGCGGCACCTACTTTTCTTTGCCGACCGCAAAGAAAACTAGGCAAAAGAAAGCGGCTAACACCGCCAACATTTCTTCCTGCCTGAGGGCCCTCAACCGGTCCCACACTTCACGCGGCAGCGTCTTTGTTCGCGTGCGTTGCCAACGCTTCGAATGAACGCCTCACCCACTTCAAACGCCCGCTCAAGGGCTGGCGGCAGCGAATGGTTTCTGCCGCCCAGGTGGCAAACTGTGTGTAGGTTGTCGCGACGTATGGCTTGGCGCTCTTACAGGGTGGAGCGCGTGCTATCGGTCCGAAGTGAGGCGTGTGTGGTGCTACGGCCTACACACAGTTTGCCGCTATAGAACGTGGGAAATTTGATAGGGCATGTTGCGATGCGGGCGCATGAAGCGGGTGAGCCGTCAGTTCAGGGCGTTGGCAACAAACATGAGTCACGTGGTTGCCGTGTGAAGCGTGGGACCCTTTGGGGGCCCTCAGCCAAGGACAAGAATTAGCGGTGTGAGCCGCTTTCTTTTGCCTACTTTTCTTTGCGGCGGCAAAGAAAAGTAGGTGCCGCCCCGCACAGGGGCGACGCTTGAAGGACAAAGGCAAATCGCGGATGCCAGCGCAAGCGCAAAGCAAACCACATCGAAAAGCCTGCGAACAGCAAAACCAAAACCAAACGCCGCCGCAGGCAATAAACGACTACTTGATCCGCTTGGCCAATTCGGCAGCCTTGCCGACATAAGACCCCGGCGTCATGGCAAGCAGACGCTCCTTAGCATCAGCAGGAATAGCAAGACCATTAATAAAAGTCTGCAACGCATCCCGCGTGATGCCCTTCCCACGCGTCAGCTCCTTCAACTGCTCATACGGATTCTCGATACCATATCGACGCATGACAGTCTGCACAGGCTCAGCCAGCACTTCCCAAGTCGCATCAAGATCATCGTTCAGCCGCTGCGGGTTCACCTCAAGCTTATCCAACCCACGATTAAGCGCGTCATACGCCAGCAACGAATACCCAAACGCAACACCAATATTCCGCAACACCGTCGAATCGGTCAGATCCCGCTGCCAACGCGAAACCGGCAGCTTATCTGCCAGATGCCGCAGCGTGGCATTCGCAAGTCCGAGGTTACCTTCCGAGTTTTCGAAGTCGATCGGATTGACCTTGTGCGGCATCGTCGACGAACCGATCTCGCCTGCCTTCGTCCTCTGCTTGAAGTAGCCGATCGAGATATAACCCCACACATCGCGGTCGAGGTCGAGCAGGATCGTATTCGCGCGCGCCACGGCATCGAACAGTTCGGCCATGTAATCGTGCGGCTCGATCTGGATCGTGTACGGATTGAACGTCAGCTTCAGACGCTGTTCGACGACTTCCTTCGAAAACGCTTCCCAGTCGAACTCCGGATACGCAGACAGATGCGCATTGAAGTTGCCGACCGCACCGTTCATCTTGCCGAGCAGTTCGACCTTAGCGATGCGGTCGATCGCACGCGACAGGCGCGCGGCGACGTTCGCCATTTCCTTGCCGAGCGTGGTCGGGCTGGCCGGCTGGCCATGCGTGCGCGAGAGCATCGGCTGATCGGCCTGCGCATGCGCGAGCGCGACGAGGCGTTGATGCACGGCGCGCAGCGCCGGCAGGATCACGTGTTCGCGTGCGCCGGCGAGCATCAGGCCGTGCGACGTGTTGTTGATGTCTTCCGACGTGCACGCGAAGTGGATGAACTCGCTCGCGCGTTCCAGTTCCGGCTGACCCTTCACCGATTCCTTCAACCAGTACTCGACAGCCTTCACGTCGTGATTCGTCACGCGCTCAATGTCCTTGATGCGCGCGGCGTCATGCGCGGTGAAGCGCTCGACGAGTTGCAGCAGGAATTGCTCCGACGCTTCCGAGAAGCGCGGCACTTCGGCGAAACCGGCATGCGACAACGCGATCAGCCAGTGAATTTCCACCTTCACGCGATGGCGCATGAACGCGGCTTCCGAAAGCCAGTCGCGCAGGGCTTCGGTTTTCGATGCGTAACGGCCGTCGAGCGGGGACAGGGCGGTCAGCGCGAAGAGAGTGTCGGGGCGGGTGTCGGACATGATGGGAGGGGCAGGAACGGTGAAGAGTCGGTGACAGATACAAGCGGGGAGAACCGCGAATTTTACCACTTTAGGACATCGGCCCCGGCGCGCGGCCCGGCGCCGCTAGAATGCAGGCTTTCCGTTACTGGTGGAGCGCTGGTCCGTATGGAACTGAAATGGCTCGAAGACTTCGTGTCGCTGGCGGAAACGCGCAGTTTCAGCCGCTCGGCGGAGCTGCGGCATGTGACTCAGCCCGCTTTTTCGCGGCGCATCCAGGCGCTCGAGGCATGGCTCGGCACGGAATTGATCGACCGTTCGGTTTACCCGACGCGCCTCACGGCGGCGGGCCAGGTCTTCTACGAGCAGGCGCTCGCGATGCTGTCGCAGTTCCACGAGGCGCGCACGCTGTTGCGCGGCCATACGGCGACGCCCGCCGCGACGATCGAGTTCGCGGTGCCGCATACGCTGTCGCTCACCTACTTCCCGCGCTGGCTGCAGCGCATCGAGGCGCAGCTCGGACCAATCCATACGCGGCTGCGCGCGCTGAATGTGCACGACGCGGTGCTGTCGCTGGTCGAAGGCGGCTGCGATCTGGTGATGGGCTATCACCATCCGAGCCACCCCGTGGCGCTCGATCCAGCGCGCTACGACATGCTGACGCTCGGCATCGAAGCGATCAGCCCGTTCTCCGCGCCGGGCAAGGGCGGCCGCCCGCGCTACACGCTGCCCGGCACGTCGGACGCGCCGACGCCGTATCTCTCGTACACGCCGAATGCCTATCTGGGGCGCATGACGGAAGTGATCTTCGCGACATCGCCGGGGCGTCTTTATCTCGATCGCGTGTATGAAACGGACATGGCCGAAGGACTGAAGGCGATGGCGCTCGCCGGACACGGCGTCGCGTTCCTGCCGCACAGCGCCGTCGAAGACGCCGTCGCGGACGGCCGTTTGATCCGGCTCGACCGCGCGTCGCGTGGCGTCGCGCAAGGTCAGCTCACGCTGACGATGGAGATCCGCCTTTACCGCGACAAACTCGCCGTGCAGACCGACGACGCACGCCAGCAACTCGTGCGAGCGTTGTGGGACGTCGTGAGCACGGAACTCACGCAAGCCTCGAGGTAGCTATCGGTAAAACAAGAGTGCATTGCCGGATGCGCAAATAACGGCATTGCGACACGCATTTGCGCTTTCCCCAGCGTTATGCAAGAAAAACATAAGGGGATGACCAAACGGCATTGGACCCTTTCAGCGCTTTTTTTCGACAATGGCGTCACCCGATAAAAACGCTGGAGCGTTCATGTCTACCGCGGCAAATCAGCAGTCCATCCCGTCCTACCTTCATGCCGACGATCTCGGTCCCTGGGGCAACTATCTCCGTCAAGTCGATCGCGTCGCGCCGTATCTGGGCCCGTTGTCGCGCTGGCTCGAAACGCTCAAGCGCCCGAAGCGCATTCTCATCGTCGACGTGCCCATCGAACTCGATAACGGCACGGTTGCGCACTTCGAAGGCTATCGCGTGCAGCACAACGTGTCGCGCGGTCCGGGCAAGGGCGGCGTGCGTTATCACCAGGACGTGACGTTGTCGGAAGTGATGGCGCTGTCCGCGTGGATGTCGGTGAAGAACGCGGCCGTGAACGTGCCGTACGGCGGTGCGAAGGGCGGCATCCGTGTCGATCCGCGCACGCTGTCGCGTGGTGAACTGGAGCGCGTGACGCGCCGCTACACCAGCGAAATCGGCATCATCATCGGACCGAACACCGACATCCCCGCGCCGGACGTGAACACGAACGAGCAGATCATGGCGTGGATGATGGACACGTACTCGATGAACCAGGGCCAAACGGCCACGGGCGTCGTGACGGGCAAGCCGATCACGCTGGGCGGCTCGCTCGGCCGTCGTGAAGCGACGGGCCGCGGCGTGTTCGTCGTCGGCTGCGAAGCGGCGCGCCGTATCGGCATGGACATCGAAGGCGCGCGCATCGCCGTGCAAGGCTTCGGTAACGTCGGCGGCATCGCGGCGCGTCTGTATCAGGAAGCGGGCGCGAAGGTCGTCGCCGTGCAGGATCACACGGGCACGGTGTACAAGGAATCGGGCATCGACGCCGTGGCGCTGCTCGACCACGTCGCGAAGCATGGCGGCGTCGGTGGTTACGCCGAAGCCGACACGATCGCCAACGATGACTTCTGGACGGTCGAATCGGACATCCTGATTCCGGCTGCGCTGGAAAACCAGATCACCGAGAAGAACGCGGGCAAAATTCGTACGAAGATCGTCGTGGAAGGCGCGAACGGCCCGACCACGACGGCCGCCGACGACATCCTGCACGACAAGGGCATCCTCGTGATTCCCGACGTCGTCGCGAATGCGGGCGGCGTGACGGTGTCGTACTTCGAATGGGTGCAGGATTTCTCGAGCTTCTTCTGGACGGAAGACGAGATCAACGAGCGTCTCGAACGCGTGATGCGCGAAGCGTTCGCGGCCGTGTGGCAGGTGGCGAGCGAGCAGAAGGTGTCGGTGCGTACGGCGGCGTTTATCGTTGCTTGCAAACGCATCCTTCAAGCACGCGAAATGCGCGGCCTGTATCCCTGATACGGCGCGGCTGTCTGGCAACAGATGGCCGGTCACATGACGGACATGGCGCCCGGCCTGGAGGCGGGCGCCGCGCAACAACGCTTCACGAGCGCGAATCGACGGACTCGCGCAGAATATCGGGCGGACGGCATCTTCGGGTGCCGTCCGCTTTTGTGCAGTTGAAGATGCACCCGAACCGGCAAAAACGACGCATCCGATGACGTTTGCATCGCTCCGGTGAAGGCGCTGTAAGCCAATACTGGCGCCGCCCCGCGCAAAGTGGTGGCTTTATGCAACACCACACGCTGAACATGGTTAACAACCATACTTTCAGAATAATTACTGAGATACACTGGCGCCGGTTCTTGCCAAGGAGATCACAAATGAAGGTTAAAAAAGCTGCGCTGCTTCTCGCGACTCTGGGATTGTTTACGGTAGGCGCGCATGCGCAGGACGCCGGCACGCTGAAGAAGATCAAGGACACGGGCGTCATTTCGTTGGGCCACCGCGAATCGTCGATTCCGTTTTCGTACTACGACGACAAGCAGAACGTGGTCGGCTACTCGCAGGAATTCGCGCTGAAGGTCGTGGATGCCGTCAAGCAGAAGCTGAACATGCCGGACCTGAAGGTCAAGCTGACGCCGATCACGTCGCAAAACCGCATTCCGCTGGTGCAGAATGGCACCGTCGACCTCGAATGCGGCTCGACCACGAACAATGCTGAACGTCAGCAACAGGTCGCGTTCTCGAACACGATTTTCGTGATCGGCACGCGCCTGATGACGAAGAAAGACTCCGGTGTCAAAGACTGGGCGGACCTGAAGGGCAAGACCGTCGTGACGACGGCTGGTACCACGTCCGAGCGCCTGCTTCGCAAGATGAACCAGGACAAGAACATGGGCATGAACATCATCAGCGCGAAGGACCACGGCGAGTCGTTCCTGACGCTGTCGACGGGCCGCGCTGCCGCGTTCATGATGGACGACGCACTGCTCGCCGGCGAGCGCGCGAAGTCGAACACGCCGAACGATTTCATCATCGTCGGCGCGCCGCAATCGCATGAAGCGTACGGCTGCATGCTGCGCAAGAACGATCCGGAGTTCAAGAAGGTTGTCGACGACGCGATCGCCAAGGTCGAAACCTCGGGCGAAGCCGACAAGATCTACAAGAAGTGGTTCGAATCGCCGATTCCGCCGAAGGGCCTGAACCTCGCCTTCCCGGAAAGCGACGACATCAAGGCGCTGTACAAGGCGCCGAACGACAAGGCAATCGACTAACCCTCGAACAACCGTTAGCTGAACAGTCAACGTGTTGAACAGAACGGAAGGGGCAAGCGCTTCTTCCGTTTCTTTTTGTTGGAGTCTTCGTCATGTCATACCACTGGAACTGGGGCATTCTGCTGAGTCCGGTTTCCACCGGCGAGCCGACCACCTATCTTGGCTGGCTGCTGTCCGGTCTCTGGGTGACGGTCACCGTTTCGCTGTGCGCGTGGGTGATCGCGCTGATCGTCGGGTCGTTCTTCGGCGTGCTGCGGACGGTCCAGAACCCGCGCGTCGCGGCAATCGGCACGGTGTACGTCGCCATCTTCCGTAATATCCCGCTGATCGTTCAGTTCTTCGTCTGGTATCTGGTGATACCGGAACTGTTGCCGGTATCCATCGGCACATGGTTCAAGCAACTGCCGCCCGGCGCGCAGTTCTTCTCGTCGTCGATCATCTGTCTCGGGCTGTTCACCGCCGCACGCGTGTGCGAGCAGGTGCGCTCGGGCATCAACGCGCTGCCGCGCGGCCAGCGCTTCGCCGGTTTCGCGCTCGGCCTGACGCAATGGCAGACGTACCGCTACGTGCTGTTGCCCGTTGCGTACCGGATCATCGTGCCGCCGCTCACGTCCGAGTTCCTGAACATCTTCAAGAACTCTGCCGTCGCATCGACCATCGGTCTGCTCGATCTGTCCGCCCAGGCGCGCCAGCTCGTCGACTACACGGCGCAGACGTATGAGTCGTTCATCGCCGTCACGGTTGCGTATCTGCTCATCAACATGATCGTGATGACGCTGATGCGCATCGTCGAAGCCAAGAGCCGGCTGCCTGGCTATATCGGAGGCAAGTGATGCATCATTTCGACTGGAGCGGTATTCCGGGCACACTGCCGACGCTATGGACGGGTGCCGTCGTCACTTTCAAGATCACGATTCTCGCGATCGTGATCGGCATCGTGTGGGGCACGGTGCTCGCGATCATGCGGCTGTCGTCGTTCAAGCCATTCGAGTGGTTCGCGAAGATCTACGTGACGCTGTTCCGCTCGATCCCGCTCGTGATGGTTCTGCTGTGGTTCTTCCTGATCGTGCCGCAGGTGCTGCAGAACGTGCTGGGACTTTCCGCCGACATCGATATCCGACTCGCGTCGGCGATGGTCGCGTTTTCGCTGTTCGAAGCCGCGTACTACTCGGAAATCATCCGCGCCGGCATTCAGGCGGTGCCGCGCGGCCAGGTGTACGCGTCGTACGCGCTCGGCATGAGCTACCCGCTGGCGATGCGCCTCGTCGTGCTGCCGCAGGCGTTTCGCGCGATGGTGCCGCTGTTGCTCACGCAAGCCATCGTGCTGTTTCAGGATACGTCGCTCGTCTACGTGATCAGCCTCGCCGACTTCTTCCGCACGGCCACGAATATTGGCGACCGTGACGGCACGAACGTCGAAATGGTACTGTTCGCCGGTGCGTGTTACTTCGTGATCTGCGTGGTCGCGTCGAGCCTCGTCAAAAGTCTTCAGAAAAAGGTCGCAAGATGATCTCTATCAAGAATGTGTCGAAGTGGTACGGCCAGTTCCAGGTGCTGACCGACTGCACGACGGAAGTGAAAAAGGGCGAAGTGGTCGTCGTGTGCGGCCCGTCGGGTTCGGGCAAATCGACGCTGATCAAGACGGTCAACGGGCTCGAGCCGTTCCAGAAGGGCGAAATCGTGATCAACGGCCAGTCGCTCACTGACAAGAAGACGAACCTGTCGAAGCTGCGTTCGAAGGTCGGCATGGTGTTTCAGCACTTCGAGCTGTTCCCGCATCTGTCGATCACCGAGAACCTGACGCTCGCGCAGGTCAAGGTGCTCGGCCGCTCGAAGGACGAAGCGACCGCGAAGGGCCTGAAGCTGCTCGATCGCGTCGGCCTGCGTGCGCATGCGGACAAGTATCCGGGGCAGTTGTCGGGTGGCCAGCAGCAGCGTGTGGCGATTGCGCGCGCGCTGTCGATGGACCCGATTGCGATGCTGTTCGACGAACCCACTTCCGCGCTCGATCCTGAAATGATCAACGAAGTGCTCGACGTGATGGTCGAGCTGGCGCAGGAAGGCATGACCATGATGTGCGTGACGCACGAAATGGGTTTTGCGAAGAAGGTCGCGCATCGCGTGATCTTCATGGACAAGGGCCTCATCGTCGAAGACGACCGCAAGGAAGACTTTTTTGCGAATCCGAAATCGGATCGCGCGAAAGATTTTCTCGCAAAGATTCTGCATTGAAATCAGCCTGCGCAAGCAAAAAAGCCGCTCTTTTCAAGAGCGGCTTTTTTTATCTTTTTAATCGGGCATGGGGTGCGAGTTTCACAAATTTATAACCGACGTTTTACGTTAGGACTATTACCTATTAAAAGATATCTTAATCGGATTCGTCTCATGTGACTTCTGCCGGCGTGAGCATAAGCTTCCCGGCGAAATTCGATGATGCGAGCGGGGTGCGTCGCTGTCATTCGTTTTCGATCGACAAGAGACAATCCATGAAAGTGTTTTTGATGAGCGACCTGGTCGTTCATGAGTTAGTGTCAATGCAACTGGAAGGCAAATGGCTGACGGCTGCGCAGTTCGCAGAGTCGGCGCAATTGTGGATTTCTCGTCACGGGCAAAGAAATCAGTTATCCAAAAGAATGCTCGAAGTTTTTCAGCGCGAGGCGGAGCAAATCGCCGGGCGCCTGATGAAGGAGGCGATGCCTGACGGAACGAATTCGCCTCTGAAACGCCTTCTGCTCGATATTCCCGCCGTCAACTACGCAGATCCGCTGAGTGCGAGAGCGCTCGCCGCGAGCCTCGAGGTTTGTCGCACGAAGCTGTGCGATTGTTGTTCCGCGCGCATTGGACCGGGCGATGCGAAGGAATTGCGCGAAACCGAGCGGTGGCGTTGTCATCCCGCGTTACGGCAGTTGCTGTGCGGAGGCATCCCGGTGCATGACGCCCGGGAACAAGACCGGCATTGCGAAGCCGGTCCTCCGGCGAACGCATGCAAGCATTGATGACGCGGGGCCCGAGCCTCGGACCAGCGCGACGACAGTTGCCGGGCGATCAGGATTCGTACGCGGCAGCGTCGTCGGATTCGAGATCGAGAACGGACGCCGCGGGCAGCATGCTCGCGGAAGCGCTCGGATCGCAGGCGGGATTGCGCGCCTTCTCCAGCACGGCCGGCGGCACGGGCACGTTGGCGCGCGCGATCACTTCGCCGTGCTGGAACATCAGCAGATCGCCCGGCTCGAAAGCGGTCCATATTTCGTTGTCGGTCAACGGCTGCGTGGCGATCACGGCGACGCGGTCTTCGGGTGTCGTGTACTTGGCGAAATCGATCGAAACGTCCGCGTCGACGAGATGCGCGGTCGAAAACGGCCAGCTACGCACGAGGTAATGCAGATGCGTCGAGCAGTGCGCGAACAGCGCCTGGCCGTTCGACATCAGAAAATTGAACACGCCGAACTGGGTGATTTCGCGCGTCAACGTTTCCAGCGCGGCGAACAGTTCGTTCAGCGGCGGCTGCGAACCAGGAAACGCCTTGCGCAACCCTTGCAGCAGCGCGCAGAACGCCAGCTCGCTATCCGTGTTGCCGACGGGCTGATACACGCCCGAGAGCACCGGGCTGTAATTCTGCAGATCGCCGTTGTGCGCGAAGATCCAGTGGCGTCCCCACAACTCCCGCATGAACGGGTGGCAGTTCTCGAGCACGATGTGCCCTTGCGTCGCCTTGCGGATATGCGCGATCGTATTTTTCGACTTGATCGGGTAGCGCTTGACCATGTCGGCGATCGGCGACGTGGCCGACGACTGATGATCGATGAACAGGCGACAGGCCTTGTCTTCGAAGAAGGCGATGCCCCAGCCGTCGGAGTGGTGGTCGGTGACGCCGCCGCGCGCCGCGAAGCCGGTGAACGAGAACGTGACGTCCGTGGGCGCGGCGCAATTCATTCCGAGTAGTTGGCACATGATGCGGAAGACAAGCCTTTCTAACGGGGTATGAGCCCACATGGGCCGACCCGTTACAATGATGATTTTCCAAGCATATCACCGAGCCAGAAGCGGCAAAAAGCAAAATTGACGGGTGTTTTGGCTGCATTTGTGGAAAGACCTCGTCAGTTATGCCGTCAGTTGCGCAATTTGCCGCGCCTGTGACGCTCGTGAATCCCCGCCATGACCGCATCTACCGCTGCTTCCGTCGATACCCTCACGCTCGCCCGTCCCGATGACTGGCACCTGCACGTCCGCGATGGCGCGATGCTCGCCGCCGTCCTGCCGCACACCGCGCGCCAGTTCGGTCGCGCGATCATCATGCCGAACCTGAAGCCGCCCGTCACGACGACGGAGATGGCGCGCGCCTATCGCGAGCGCATCATTGCGGCGATCCCGGCCGGCGTGAAGTTCGAGCCGCTGATGACGCTGTATCTGACCGACAACATGCCACCCGAAGAAATCCGCCGCGCCCGCGAAAGCGGTTTCGTGCATGGCGTGAAGCTGTATCCGGCGGGCGCGACGACGAATTCGGATGCGGGCGTCAGCGACATCCGCAAGTGCGCGAAAACGCTCGAGATGATGCAGGAAACGGGCATGCCGCTGCTGATCCACGGCGAAGTGACAGATTCGTCGATCGATCTGTTCGATCGGGAGAAAGTGTTCATCGACCGCGTGATGACGCCGCTGCGCCGCGATTTCCCGGCGCTGAAGGTCGTGTTCGAGCACATCACCACAAAGGATGCCGCCGACTACGTCCGCGACGCGGGCGCGCCGCCCGAGCTGCTGGGCGCGACGATCACTGCGCATCATCTGCTGTACAACCGCAACGCGATTTTCCAGGGCGGCATTCGTCCGCATTACTACTGTTTGCCTGTGCTGAAGCGCGAGACGCATCGTGTGGCGCTGGTCGAGGCGGCTACGTCGGGCAATCCGCGCTTTTTCCTTGGTACGGACAGCGCGCCGCATCCGAAGGGCCTGAAGGAGCACGCGTGCGGCTGCGCGGGCTGCTACACGGCGCTGCATGCACTCGAGCTGTACGCGGAAGCGTTCGACAAGGCGGGCGCGCTCGACAAGCTCGAAGGCTTCGCGAGCTTCCACGGCGCGGACTTCTACCGCCTGCCGCGCAGCGAGGAGAAGGTGACACTGCGCCGCGAAGAATGGACGCTGCCGGCGGAAGTCGCGGCGGGTGACACGCCCGTGGTGCCGTTGGGCGGCGGCGAGACGATCGGCTGGAAGCTCGTTTGAGCGCGTGCTGAGCGAATGTCGCGCGATGTCGACTCACCGGGCGGCGCACTGAAGCGCGCTGCGCCGGGCTTTGCGGATATCGACTGGTCGATGCCGTGGTTCGCGCAGGTCGCGACGCGCGGCGTGCGCTGGCAACAGGCCGCGCTGCGCAGCGCGGCGGATCAGTTGCGCGAGATGAACGCGGATGCCGCGTCCGCCGTCATCACGACGGGACGCGGAAGGCAGCTCGCTTTTATCCCGCAGGACGAATTGCCGCCCGGCACCGCGTACGAAGCGCATATCGCGGTATCAGGCTGCGTGCCGACGCGCCCCAATCAGCATGATTTCTTCAACGCGCTGATGTGGTTTCAGTTTCCGCGCATCAAGGCTGCGCTGAGCGCGCGCGGGTCGGCGGCTGTCGATGTACTGGGCATCGGCCCGACGCGCGGCGGCACGCGCGACGCACTCACGCTGTTCGACGAAAACGCCGTGCTGTTTGCGTGTACAGACGCGTCGCTCGCCGCCGCACTGCGCTCGTTCGACTGGAAAACGCTACTCGTTGACCAGCGAGCGGCGTGGGGCGAGCGCTGCGAGGTGCGCTGTTTCGGGCACGCGCTGCTGGAAAAGCTCGTTACGCCATATAAGGCGTGTACGGCACACGCGTGGATCGTCGATGTGCCACCCGCGTACTTCTCATGGACGCGCGTTTCACGCGACGCGTTTCTGGACGAAACCGTCGCGCGCACGCTGCTCGATACGCCAGGCTTCAGTGCCCGGATGTTCGCGCCGCTGCCCGTGCTCGGCATTCCCGGCTGGTGGGCAGCGAACGAAGCGCCGTCTTTTTACGACGATGCTTCCGTGTTTCGCGCCGGGCGGCGGTCTCGCGGAACGCCAGATGTTAAAATCCCCGCCAGCAAAGCAGGCCAGGCAGTCGCGGCCTCGGCGGTTTCGGCCGGCGAGGGCGAGGAAAGTCCGGACTCCACAGGGCAGGGTGATGGCTAACGGCCATCCGTGGCAACACGCGGAACAGGGCAACAGAAAGCAAACCGCCGATGGCCCGGCGCGAGTCGGGATCAGGTAAGGGTGAAACGGTGCGGTAAGAGCGCACCGCGGCTGCTGCGAGGCAGACCGGCACGGTAACCTCCACCCGGAGCAATTCCAAGTAGGCTGGCTAGCATCTTCGAGATGCAGGGCGGGGCCCCCGTCACGTCAGCGGGTAGGAAGCTTGAGCGCGTCAGCAATGGCGCGTCTAGAGGAATGACTGCCACGCGTGGCGCGCTTTCGGGCGCGCTGCGTGCACAAAATCCGGCTTATCGGCCTGCTTTGCCGCTCAAATGACAAATGCCGGCGTCCGTTGGGACGCCGGCATTTTCTTTTTCAGCGCTCGCGCCGCTTCAGACGGCTTTAGTCCGCGACGATGTCGAACGAATGCGTGAGCTCGGCCGTTTTCGCGATCATGATCGACGCCGAGCAATATTTGTCGTGCGACAGATTGATCGCGCGTTCCACCGTCGTCGGATTGAGGTTCGTGCCCGTCACCGTGAAATGGAAATGGACCTTCGTGAACACCTTCGGGTCTTCGCTGGCGCGCTCGGCTTTCAGCGTCACCGAGCAGCCGCTGATTTCCTGACGGCTCTTCTTCAGGATCATCACGACGTCGTACGCCGTGCATCCGCCCGTGCCCAGCAGCACCATTTCCATCGGACGCGGCGCCAGATTGCGGCCGCCGCCTTCAGGTGCGCCGTCCATCGCGACGAGGTGGCCGCTGCCCGTTTCGGCGGCGAACGCCATGCCGTCCTGACCCATCCAGCTGACTTTGCATTCCATTCTTGTACTCCGCTCACAAGCTTGAATTCGAGATGCGCATTGTAGCCCGGCGGGTGATGGCTCGCCCGGAGCGACATCGGCGGCGGATTATGCGAATTGCGCCTTGAATGCTGCGCTGCCGCATGTCCGGTGCATAAGGGATAGCACGGACGATTTTAGGTGTGTTGCTCTAGGGGCACTGCAGCGGTCGTTCTGTCCGTGCAGGCTAAGTCATTATTTTCAGACGATTTACTTGAGGTTGCGGCCGTTGTGACAAAATTCCAGATAATGAAATTCAATTTCGCATTGCAAATGTTCTTGCGTCGCACAAGCACCGATCATATAATCTGCTCATTGGTTGTCGCAGCTCGACAATCTCCGCATGTCTCCTCCACCCTCCTCCTAAGGTGGATTAAGCCCGAACCGCTAGTTCGGGCTTTTTTTCGTCCTCAGCTTTCCGTTGTCCGGGTGCTTTGACTCCTTGGCGCAAATTCCTTTATAATTCAGGGCTTTTCCGCAGTCGCGCCCGCGGAGGAAGAACCAGGGAGAGCCTGCACGCGCCTCGAAGCGCACATACAAGCAGGAAAAAAACACAGGGCGCAGCACTATTTTTTGGATCGATCATGAAGACGTTTTCCGCAAAAGCCCATGAGGTTACGCGCGAATGGTACGTGATTGACGCGACGGATAAGGTTCTCGGGCGTGTCGCCAGCGAAGTGGCACACCGTCTTCGCGGCAAGCACAAGCCTGAATTCACTCCGCACGTCGACACCGGTGATTTCATCATCGTTATCAACGCCGGCAAGCTGAAGGTCACGGGTAACAAGACCACGGACAAGAAGTACTATCGCCACTCGGGCTACCCGGGCGGTATCTATGAGACGACGTTCGGCAAGATGCAAGAACGCTTCCCGGGCCGCGCGCTCGAGAAAGCGGTCAAGGGCATGCTGCCGAAGGGCCCGCTCGGCTACGCGATGATCAAGAAGCTGAAGGTCTACGCTGAAGCAACGCATCCGCATTCGGCGCAACAGCCGAAGGCGCTCGAGATCTAAGGGGAGCCCACATGATCGGTAACTGGAATTACGGTACGGGCCGCCGCAAGAGCGCTGTTGCTCGTGTCTTCATCAAGGCAGGCAAGGGCGAGATCGTCGTCAACGGCAAGCCTATCGCCGACTACTTCTCGCGCGAAACGTCGCTGATGATCGTGCGTCAGCCGCTGGAACTCACGAACCACGCTGCTACGTTCGACATCAAGGTCAACGTGACGGGCGGTGGTGAAACGGGTCAAGCCGGCGCAGTTCGCCACGGCATCACGCGCGCGCTGATGGACTACGACGCAACGCTGAAGCCGGCTCTGTCGAGCGCAGGCTTCGTGACGCGTGACGCACGTGAAGTCGAGCGTAAGAAGGTCGGTTTCCACAAGGCACGTCGCCGCAAGCAGTTCTCGAAGCGTTAATCGTTTCGAGTTGGCTCTGTTTCAGACAGGGCCTGCTGCAGAAAGCCGCCAACGCATCTGCGAAGGCGGCTTTTTTATTTGTCGTGCGGCATTGTCGGTCCGTATGAGGACATCGCTGACAGGTGTACGAGGACATGATTGACACCCGTCGCGCCCGCAGGGATTAGCCGGTGTGCATAAGAACCTATTGATTTCATGGGCTTCAGCACGATATCGGGAACAGCAATACAATAGCGTGTAGAAGCTATTTTGGAGAGTTCGCATGGACGCAGTGACCGACACCCCCGTGACCGAGATGCCGGCACCGTTTGTCTTTACCGACGCGGCGGCTGACAAGGTTAAAGAACTGATCGAAGAAGAAGGCAACCCGGAGCTGAAACTGCGCGTGTTCGTGCAGGGTGGCGGCTGCTCGGGCTTCCAGTACGGCTTCACGTTTGACGAAGCCGTCAACGAAGACGACACCGTGATGAACAAGAGCGGCGTCCAGTTGCTGATCGATTCGATGAGCTACCAGTATCTGGTTGGCGCAGAGATCGATTACAAGGACGACATCAACGGCGCGCAGTTCGTCATCAAGAACCCGAACGCTACGACCACCTGCGGTTGCGGCTCGTCGTTCTCGGTGTAATCGCAGCTTTTTCGCGTAAGTTGCAGCAAAAGCGGGGCTTCGGCCCCGTTTTTTTATTTCCACGCTAATTTCGCATGCCGCGTCAGCGCGGATAAATCGCACCGAGCACGCGCTCGTCCGCCGCGCCCGTCACGGACGGCAAATTCCCCGGTTCGCGTGCAACGCAACGCATGGCCAGCCACGCAAAGGCCAGCGGTTCTACCTGATGCGGCGGCACGCCGAGCGCCTCCGTGGTCATAACGGGCACGCCGCTGCAGCCGCTTTCGGCGAGAGCGCCCTGCAGTGCCTTCATGATTTCCGGATTGCGTGCGCCGCCGCCACACACGTACACCGCCTTGCAATCGGGCGCGTGGCGCTCGACCTCGCGCGCGACCGTCACGGCCGTCAGCGCCACCAGCGTCGCCTGAACGTCGGCGGGGCTGACATTGGCGAATCCTTGCAGCCGGGCGTCGAGCCATTCGGGGTTGAACAGGTCGCGTCCGGTGCTCTTCGGCGGCTGCGCCTCGAAAAACGGCTCGTCGAGGAAAGCATTCAACAACGGCCGATGCACCTGACCCGACGCCGCGAACTGGCCGTTTTCATCGAATGGCTTGTTCAGATGCCGGTGCGCCCATTCGTCGAGCAGCGCGTTAGCGGGGCCGCAATCGAAGCCGCGCACCGCGCCGTTGGCCGAGAGGATTGTGATATTGCTGATTCCGCCCAGATTGCAGACCACGCGCGTCTCGTTCTTCGCGCCGAAAACCGTCGCGTGGAAGGCCGGCACGAGCGGCGCGCCCTGGCCGCCCGCCGCGACATCGCGGCTGCGAAAATCGGCGATCACGTCGATATGCATCATTTCGGCCAGCAGCGCCGGATTGTTGATCTGCTTCGTGTAGCCCTTTTCCGGCCGATGCCGCACCGTTTGCCCGTGCACGCCGATCGCGCGGACGTCCGTAGCCGACAGATTGCCTGAGCGCAGCAACTCATGGCAGCACACCGTGTAGCGCGCGGCCAGCGCGTTGGCTGCGAGCGCCTCGCGCTCGATCTCGTTGTCTCCTGGTTGCTGGAGGGCGAACAGCGCGTCGCGCAAACCCTCGGAGAAGCCCACGAACGCCTGCGACCGCACGACGGGCGCCTTGCCCTTCGCAAATTCGACCGCGATGCCGTCCACGCCGTCCATGCTCGTGCCCGACATCAACCCGAAATACACGCCGTCTGCCGTGTCTTTGGCCACGCTTTGCTCCTCTGATCGTCGTTCGTCGCGCCTCGTAAATACTTCCGGCGCCTCGTTGACGACGATTGTCGCTCATCGGCGCGCCGCGAAACAATCGATGAAACGAGCGGCGCGAGCGCGCACGACGGTCCACATTCGCCGCGTGCGCCATATCCTGCCGCGAATTGAAGCGCGTTTCGCGTGAGATCAGGGCGCAATGCGCCGCAACTATGGGACAATCTCCCTTTTTGCGATCTCCCGTTCCAGCATGAGCACCGAGTCCACCGCCAAGCCCAATTCCGCCTACCCGATCACCGACGAAGTCCGTCACGCGCTCGAAGTCACCAAGCGCGGCGTCGACGAACTGCTGATCGAAGAGGAGTTCGCGCAAAAGCTCGCGAAAAGCGCGGCCACGGGTACGCCGCTGCGCATCAAGCTCGGTCTCGATCCGACGGCGCCCGACATCCACATCGGCCACACCGTCGTGCTGAACAAGATGCGCCAGTTGCAGGATCTCGGCCACACGGTGATTTTCCTGATCGGCGATTTCACGTCGCTAATCGGCGATCCGTCCGGCCGCAACGCAACGCGCCCGCCGCTCACGCGCGAGCAGATCGAATCGAATGCGAAGACGTATTTCGAGCAGGCCGCGCTGGTGCTCGACCGCGAGAAGACGGAAATCCGCTACAACAGCGAATGGTCGATGCCGCTCGGCGCCGACGGCATGATCAAGCTCGCGTCGCGCTACACCGTCGCGCGTATTCTGGAGCGCGAAGACTTCACGAAGCGTTTCCAGGGCGGCGTGCCCATCTCGATCCACGAATTCCTGTATCCGCTGATGCAGGGCTACGACTCGGTCGCGCTGAACGCCGACCTCGAACTCGGCGGCACGGATCAGAAGTTCAATCTGCTGGTCGGCCGCGAACTGCAGAAGCAGTACGGCCAGGAACAGCAGTGCATTCTGACGATGCCGCTGCTCGAAGGGCTGGATGGCGTCGAGAAGATGTCGAAGTCGAAGGCTAACTATGTGGGCATCAGCGAAAAGCCAAACGACATGTTCGGCAAGTTGATGAGCATTTCCGACGTGCTGATGTGGCGCTACTTCGAACTGCTGTCGTTCCGTCCGATGGCCGAGATCGAAGGCTTCAAACGTGAAATCGAAGGCGGACGCAATCCGCGCGACTTCAAGGTGATGCTCGCACAGGAAATCGTTGCGCGCTTCCACTCGCAGCCCGACGCCGAGCGCGCGCTGGAAGACTTCAACCACCGCGCGAAGGGCGGTGTGCCGGACGATATCCCGTCGGTGACGCTCGCGGGCGCGCCGCTCGCGATCGGGCAACTGCTGAAGCAGGCAGGTCTCGTGCCGTCGACGAGCGAAGCGCTGCGCAACATCGAGCAGGGCGGCGTGAAGATCGACGGCGCGACCGTGTCGGACAAGGGCCTGAAGATCGAGGCCGGCGAGTTCGTCGTGCAGGTGGGCAAGCGCCGGTTTGCGCGTGTCACGCTGACGGCATGATGTTCTTCCGCGAGCCTTTGCAAGCGACGCAACGGAAGCGCGCCGCATGATCGCGCTGATTCAACGCGTGCGGCGCGCGGAAGTACGCGTTGCCGACCGTGTGACAGGCGCGATCGACGCGGGCCTGCTTGCGCTGGTCTGCGCAGAGCGCGGCGATACCGATGCCGCCGCCGACAAGCTGCTCGCCAAAATGCTCGGCTACCGCGTGTTCAGCGATGCAGCCGGCAAGATGAATCTGCCCGTGCAGAATATCGACGGCGCGGGGCGCGCAGGCGGCCTGCTGCTCGTGTCGCAGTTCACGCTGGCCGCCGATACCAACAGCGGCCTGCGCCCGAGCTTCACGCCCGCCGCACCGCCCGACGAGGGCAAGCGCCTGTTCGACTACTTCGTGGCCGCGGCGCGCGCGAAGCATCCCATCGTCGAAACGGGCGAATTCGGCGCGGACATGCAGGTGTCGCTTGTCAACGACGGCCCGGTGACGTTCTGGTTGCAGACGCGCGCATAACCTTTGTTTTCCCGCTCCGATTCCATGGCAACACAAGTCCTCTTCATCCGACACGGCGAGACCGACTGGAACCGTATCAAGCGGATTCAAGGGCACATCGATATTCCGCTCGCGACGAGCGGCGTCGACCAGGCGCAACGTCTCGCCGAACGTTTCGCGCGCGAGGCGCGGGAAGGCGCACGGCTCGACGCGATCTATTCGAGCGACCTCATGCGCGCGCAACAAACGGCGCAGCCATTTGCCGACTTGCTCGGGCTGCCGCTGAACCTCAGCAAGGGCTTGCGCGAGCGCAATTACGGCGCGTTTCAGGGACACGACAGCGACGAGATCGCGCTGCGTTTCCCCGACGAATACGCGCAGTGGCAGACGCGCGATCCTGGCTTTTCGCCGCCCGAGGGCGAATCGCAGCGCGTGTTTTATCACCGCGTGGTGCATGCGCTTGAGCCCGTCGTCGCCGCGCATCCGAACGGGCGGATCTCGGTTGTCGCGCATGGCGGCGTGCTGGATTGCGTGTATCGCTTCGCGAATGGTTTGCCGCTGGATGCGCCGCGCAACTACGCGTTGCTGAACACGAGCGTGAATGTGGTCGAATTCGAAGACGGCCGCGCGAGGGTCGTGTCATGGGCCGATGTCGCGCATCTCGACGGCCACGCGGAAGACGACAGCTTCAAGAAAAAAACGCCCGAAGCCAGGCGTTGAGTCTGATGACGCGGCAGCGCCGCGTTTCCCATCTAGGAGCCGCTTAGGTCGGCTCTGAATCCCACAGATTGCGTACCGGGCTTGCCGTATCAGGTGCGGCCAGGCCGAAGTGCCGATACGTCAACAGCGTGGCGACGCGTCCGCGCGGCGTGCGCTGCAAGAAGCCTTGCTGGATCAGATACGGTTCGAGCACGTCTTCGATCGTGTCGCGCTCTTCGCCGATCGCCGCCGCCAGATTGTCCACACCGACCGGGCCGCCATCGAACTTGTGCAGGATCGCTTCGAGCAGCTTGCGGTCCATCAGATCGAAGCCGACGGGATCGACGTCGAGCATTTTCAGCGCGGCATCCGCGACCTTCGCGGTGATATTGCCGTCCGCCTTTACCTCGGCGAAGTCGCGCACGCGGCGCAGCAGCCGGTTCGCAATACGCGGCGTGCCGCGCGAGCGCTTGGCGATTTCCAGCGCGCCATCAGGATGAATGTGCGCGCCCAGCAGCGAGGCCGAGCGGCTCACGATGCGCGCCAGTTCCCCGGCGTTATAGAACTCCAACCGCGCGACGATACCGAAGCGGTCGCGCAACGGATTGGTCAGCATGCCCGCGCGCGTGGTCGCGCCGACCAGCGTGAACGGCTGCAGATCGAGTTTCACGCTGCGCGCGGCGGGGCCTTCGCCGATCATGATGTCGATCTGGTAATCCTCGAGCGCCGGGTACAGGATTTCCTCGACGACGGGCGACAGCCGGTGAATCTCGTCGATGAAGAGCACGTCGTTGGCTTCGAGATTGGTCAGCAGCGCCGCGAGGTCGCCCGCGCGTTCGAGCACGGGGCCCGACGTCTGCCGCATATTGACGCCCATTTCGCGCGCGATGATATGCGCGAGCGTGGTCTTGCCGAGGCCCGGCGGCCCGAACAGCAGCACGTGATCCAGCGATTCCTTGCGGCGCTTGGCGGCTTCGATGAAGATTTCCAGCTGGCCGCGCACCTTTTCCTGGCCGACATATTCGTCGAGCTGGCGCGGGCGCAACGCGCGCTCGAACGCTTCCTCGTTCGGCGACACGGGCGTGGCGGCGATGATGCGTTCGGCGGCGAGTTTGTCGTGTTCGATCATGCAGGCATTGTACCGCGCACGGCTCGCTCGAATACCTGGCCGAATGGCCAGGGTGCGCGTGCAACGGCCGCGTGCGAAGCTTCATGCACGCCGCTCGATGAAAGCACGATCAGGCCTTCGACAGCGCCTTCAACGCGAGCTTGATGCCTTCGGAAACGCCTGTGCCCGCAGGCACGTGCTTGATGGCCGCAAGGCCTTCTTTTTCGGAGTAACCCAATGCCAGCAACGCGTTCAGAATGTCGGACGCATGATCGGACTGCGACGCTGCGCCCGCCATCGCGCCAAGGTCGGCGCCGAGCTTGCCCTTCAGTTCGAGCAGGAGCCGCTCCGCCGTCTTCTTGCCGATGCCCGGCACGCGCGTGAGGCGCGCGGCGTCCTGCATCGTTACCGTCTGCGACAGTTCCTGAACGCTCATGCCTGACAGCACGGCCAGCGCCATGCGCGCACCGATGCCCGTGATCTTTAACAACTCGCGAAACGTCGAACGCTCTTGCGGCGTGAGAAAGCCGTACAGCAAATGCGCGTCCTCGCGCACGATCATCTGCGTGAGCAGCACGACTTTTTCGCCGGTGCCGGGCAGGTTGTAGAAGGTGCTCATCGGCACATCGACTTCGTAGCCGACGCCGTTGCAATCGATCAGAAGGTGAGGCGGATTCTTTTCCAGCAGGACGCCGGCGATGCGACCGATCATGGCGGGTTCTATCGAGAGAGAAAGCGCGAGTGTAGCGCAGGGTAGAGGGCTTTCGTACGCGGCGTCTGACGAAGTGGGAAGGCGGCTGATTGACCCGGCCGCCTCCGCTCCATACACTGAGATCCCTTTTGGACATTCCGTAGTTAACCAAAAGGGGTCTTCGATGCTGAGTCTCACCACGCTCGCGCTGTTCTCAGGTGCGTGTCTCGCGCTTACCGCCACGCCCGGTCCCGATATGTTGCTGATTGCTTCCCGCAGCGTGAGCCAGGGAAGGGCAGCGGGTTTTGCGTCGTTCGCCGGGATTCTGGTCGGCACGTATTGCCATGCGCTTGCCGCGGCGTTCGGCCTGTCACAGCTCTTTCTTGCCGCGCCGATGGCCTACGACATCGTGCGCTTCGCGGGCGCAGCATATCTGCTTTATCTTGCATGGAAGACGTTTCGCTCGGACGGCACCATGCTCGCGCCGGACGCATCCATGCGACGTTATCCCGTTGGCAGAATTTTCAGGCAAGGGTTGTTCACGAATCTGCTCAATCCGAAGGTTGCGCTGTTCGTGCTCGCATTGTTCCCGCAGTTCGTGAAGCCTGAGGCGGGATCGGTCGCTGTGCAGATCATGTTGCTTGCGACCGTGCTCAATGTGATCGGCTTCTTCGTGAATGGCAGCGTGATTCTGCTTGCCAGCAGACTGAGCCGGAAACTGACTAGCAGCAAGCGCCCGTCGCGCTGGCCGCAGTATTTGCTCGGCTCAGTGTTTGCCGGCTTGGCATGCCGGCTGGCGCTGGCGGGACAACGCTGACGGTAAAGGCGTCTAGCCGATCAGCCGCCCACGCCGCACTCGCAAGCCTTTCTTCGCAAGCGCGGGCGCAATACCGCCCAGCGTGCTCAACGTGCCGCCGCCGTGCGCGTGGCAGATCGCCATGCCGAGCGCATCGGCGGCATCGGTGGAAGGGATGCCCGACAGGCACAACAGCCGTACGACCATTTGCTGCATCTGTTCCTTGGTCGCGCGTCCGTAGCCGACCACGGCTTGCTTCAACTGCAATGCCGTGTACTCGGCAACGGGCACGCCGCCAGCCACCAGCCCGCAGATCGCGGCGCCGCGTGCCTGGCCGAGCAATAGCGTCGATTGCGGATTGACGTTGACGAACACCTTTTCGATCGCCGACTGGTCCGGCGCATGTTGGCGGACCAGCGTGGAAATGCCCTCGAATATGGTGCCCAGGCGTGACGGCAGATCGGCATCGGCGGTCTTGATGACGCCGCTCGTCACATAGGTCAGCTGATGGCCGGACTGATCGATCACGCCGAAACCGGTGACGCGCAAGCCTGGGTCGATGCCAAGAATTCTCATAAGTGCCGTGCTTATTCAGTGCCTGCGATACTACAACGGCACAACGTCAAACGCGAAATGCAAAACGGCCCGGCAGTTGCAACTGCCGGGCCGTTTCAGAAGAAGCAGGTCAGCCGTTCAGTGGCGGAAGTGGCGGATGCCTGTCACGACCATCGCGATGTTGTGCTCGTCGGCAGCAGCGATCACTTCGTCGTCGCGCATCGAGCCGCCCGGCTGGATCACGCAGGTTGCGCCCGCGTTCACGACCACATCGAGACCGTCGCGGAACGGGAAGAACGCATCCGACGCCACTGCCGTGCCCGACAGCGTCAGGCCCGCGTTCTGCGCCTTGATGCTCGCGATGCGCGCCGAATCCACGCGGCTCATCTGGCCCGCGCCGACGCCCATCGTCATGCCGTTCGCGCAGAACACGATCGCGTTCGACTTCACGAACTTCGCGACGCGCCATGCGAACAGCAGATCGTCCATTTCCTTCGGCGTCGGGTGACGCTTCGTGACGACGCGCAGTTCGTGCGGCTGCACGTTCTTCGCATCGAGCGATTGCACGAGCAGACCGCCGCCCACGCGCTTCAGATCGAATGCGTTATGGCCATCGCCCAGCGCGATCTCGAGCAGACGCACGTTCTGCTTGGCCGCGAACACCTGCTTCGCCGCGTCGCTGAACGACGGTGCGATCAGCACTTCGACGAACTGCTTCGCGACAGCCTGCGCCGCCGTTTCGTCGACTTCGCGGTTGAACGCGATGATGCCGCCGAACGCGGAAGTCGGATCGGTCTGGAACGCCTTCGAATACGCTTCGTGCGGGTTCGCGCCGACAGCCACGCCGCACGGGTTCGCGTGCTTGATGATGACGCAAGCGGGCGCGTCGAACGTCTTCACGCATTCCCACGCGGCGTCCGAGTCAGCGATGTTGTTGTACGACAGTTCCTTGCCCTGCAACTGGCGATAGTTCGCGAGCGCGCCGGCAGGCACCGTGATGTCGCGGTAGAACGCCGCGCTCTGGTGCGGGTTCTCGCCGTAGCGCAGGTCCTGCACCTTGTCGAACGCGAGGTTGAACGTGGCCGGGTACGTGTTGCGCTCGCGGTGCTGCAGTTCTTCCGTGAGGCTCGTCAGGTAGTTCGTGATCGCGCCGTCGTACTGCGCGGTGTGCGCGAACACCTTGGTCGCGAGGCGGAAGTTGGTCTTGTAGCCGACCGAGTTGCCGTTCGCACGCATTTCTTCGAGCACGGTCGCGTAGTCAGCGGGATCGACCACGACGGTCACGTCGCGGTGATTCTTGGCAGCCGAGCGCAGCATGGTCGGGCCGCCGATATCGATGTTCTCGATCGCGTCTTCCAGCGAGCACTCTTCCTTCGAGATCGTCTGCACGAACGGATACAGGTTCACGACGAGCAGGTCGATGGTCGGAATGTCATGCTTTTCGAGCGCGGCCATGTGCTCGGGCAGATCGCGGCGGGCCAGAATACCGCCGTGCACCTTCGGGTGCAGCGTCTTCACGCGCCCATCCAGCATTTCCGGAAAGCCCGTGTAGTCGGCCACTTCGGTAACGGGAAGGCCGGCGTCCGCGAGCAGTTTCGCGGTGCCGCCCGTCGACAGGATCTTGACGCCGAGGTCCGACAACGATTTCGCGAAATCGACGATGCCGGACTTGTCGGAAACGGAGATGAGCGCTTGCTTGATCATGATGAGAACAAAAGCCGATGAAAGGCGTGGCAGGGCGCCGAAACTACAGCAGGCCGTGCTGTTGCAGTTTCTTGCGCAGCGTATTGCGGTTGATGCCGAGATACTCGGCTGCCAGCGACTGATTGCCGCCGGCCTGCTCGAGCACCACCTCGAGCAACGGTTTTTCCACGCACGAAATTACCATGTCGTAGACGTCGTGCGGATTGGAGCCGTCGAGATCCTGAAAGTACATCCCCAGGCTATCGCGGACACATTGTTCGATATTGTGCTTGCTCATGCTGCTAGTCGGTCGGTTTGGTCCTGCTCACCGTTGTTGTTGACTTCGTTGTCGACGTACACGAGGCGGTCCGAAATCGCCTTTTGCGCGTCGAAGAATTCATTGACGGCGAGCAGTTGTTCGCGCGTCGTGTCCAGCGTATTCATACGATGGCGGAACACGTTGGCGCCAGAAAGGCCGCGAGTGTACCAGCCGATGTGCTTGCGCGCAGTGCGAACGCCTGTAAATTCGCCGTAGAACGCGTAGTGATCCTCCAGATGCTCGTTCATCACCTGCTGGATCTCGTCGATGCGCGGCGCTTCCATCAGCGCGCCCGTCAGCAGGAAATGTTCGATCTCCCGGAAGAGCCACGGGCGCCCCTGCGCGGCGCGGCCGATCATGATGGCATCCGCGCCCGTCGCGGCGAGCACTTCACGCGCTTTGTGCGGCGACGTAATGTCGCCGTTCGCCACCACAGGAATCTTCACCGCGGCCTTCACGGCGGCAATCGTTTCGTACTCCGCTTCGCCGTGATAAAGGTCGGCGCGCGTGCGGCCGTGCACCGTCAGCATCGAAATGCCGGCGCTTTCGGCGAGGCGTGCGATGGTCAGTGCGTTCTTGTTGTCGCGGTCCCAGCCGGTGCGGATTTTCAGCGTGACGGGCACGGCATCCGGACCGACGCCAACGGCATTCACCACGGCTTCTACGATCCGCTGCACGAGCGGTTCGTTCTGCAACAGCGCCGAACCGGCCGCGACGTTGCAGACCTTCTTGGCCGGGCAGCCCATGTTGATGTCGATGATCTGCGCGCCGTTCGCGACGTTGTAGCGCGCGGCCTCGGCCATCATCTGCGGGTCGGCGCCCGCGATCTGCACGGCGATCGGCTCGACCTCGCCCGTGTGGTTGGCGCGGCGCATCGTCTTTTCGCTTTTCCACAACTGCGCGTTCGACGCGACCATCTCCGACACGGCATAGCCCGCGCCCATGCGCTTGCAGAGCTGGCGGAACGGCCGGTCGGTTACGCCCGCCATAGGGGCGACGAACAGGTTGTTGCGCAGAGTGTGGGAGCCGAGAGTGGGCATAGCGGACATCGGCGGCGAGCGAAGGGTGCGCCAAAACCTTGGAAATCGCGCACCGCACGTACCGCAAAATACGAGGGAAAACCGCTATTTTAGCGTTAACGCGCTGACCCAGATCGAACCGCGTCTGAGGTAACTCATTAAATCTTCTATGAAAGTGGCCGCGCTCATAGAACGGCGGCCACTTTTACGCGATGTCGCAACGCGCTAGCGGCGTTGGCCAAACATCATCTGGCGGGCGAGCGCCGTCTTCACGGGCGGCACGAATTCGAGCGCGGTGAGGGCGAGACCGCGCAGCGCCGCCAGCGGCGGAAAGTCGATCGTGAAAAGGCGCGCGAGCGTGTCGGTGGCGCCAATCGTCATACGGCGGTCGAGCGCGCGGCGCTGCGCAAACGCGATCAATGCGCTGCGCGTCGCGCCGTAGTGCGAGAGCGCGTCGGCGAGCGCGTGCGCATCGCGCAAGCCGAGATTCAGCCCCTGGCCGGCGACGGGATGCAGCGTCTGCGCCGCATTGCCGATCGCGACGACGTTGCCCTTGACGAGCGTATCGACGGTGTTCAGCCCGAGCGGGAACGACGCGCGTCCCTTGATCTGCACGAAGCGGCCCATCCGGTCGCCGAACTCGGCGCCGAGTTCGCGCAGAAAGTCTTCGTCCGGCAACTGCGCGCGGCGCGCCGCTTGTTCCGGCGCGCAGCACCAGACGAGCGCGTAGTCCGCGCCGCGCACGCCGCCCGTCGGGAGGAGCGCAATCGGACCTTGCGATGTGAAGCGTTCCCACGCGACATGCGGTTGCGGCGACGACAGCGTCACCGTGCCGACCAGCGCGGTTTGTCCGTAATCGCGCGTTTCGCCCGAGCCTGCCTGCTGTTCGCCGAACAGGCCGCCTTCGGCGTTCACCAGAATGCGCGTGCGCAGCGTGCGCGTGACGTGCGCGCTTTCGATCGGCAGCAGCACGCCGTCGTCTTCGAGTTGCTGCGGTGCCTGTGCTTTCGTCGATTTGAACCAGTGGACGGGCGTCGCGCGCACGGTCTCGGCGAGCGCGTGGACGATCGAGCCATAACGCAGCACGTAGCCGAGCGCGGGCAGGCCGTGCTCCGAGTGATCGATCAGCGTGCGCCCGAAATGGCCACGCTGCGAGACGTGAATGCGCTGGATCGCGGTCGCATCGGACGGCCAGGCGAGCGGCTCGAGGATCATCCGGCTGCCGTGTGAAACGGCGATCGCGCGCGGATCAGCAACCGAATCCTCCGGCTCGCGCGCGTCGATCAACGCCACATTCAGCTTCTGCGTCGCGCTGCGCCGCGCGAGCCAGCCCGCGAGCGCAAGACCGACCGGCCCCGCGCCGACGATCGTCACGTCGTAATCGTAGGGCGGGTTGCTCGCAGGGAGGGAGGGCGCGTTCGCCGCCTGGTGGACTTCGCTCATCTTCTTGTCTGTTCCTTGCGCTCAGGCCGCGCCGGCCTTCTGCGCGGGTTGCGCCTGCTGCATCAGCGCTTCGATTTCGTCCGCGTCGACGGGTACGTCGCGTGTCATCAACTCGCAGCCGGTGTCCGTGACGATCGCGTCGTCCTCGATGCGAATGCCAATATTCCAGTACTTTTCGGGCACATCATCAGCGGCTCGGATGTAAAGGCCCGGCTCGATCGTCAGCGTCATGCCCGGTTTCAGCGTGCGCCACGGCAATGCGCCGGTTTCATCAACGGGCGCGCCGCGCTCGCGATAGTCGCCCGCGTCGTGCACGTCCATGCCAAGCCAATGTCCCGTGCGATGCATATAGAAGCGCGCATACGCACGCTCCTCGATCACCTCGTCGACGCCCGCGAACAGATCGCGATTGAGAATGCCCGTGTCGAGTAGCCCTTGCGCGAGCATGCGCACGGCGGCCTGATGCGGCGCGTCGAAGCTCGCGCCCGCTTTCGTTACGTCGATCGCGGCCTGCTGCGCGGCCAGCACGATGTCGTAGAGTTCGCGCTGCGCGGGCGTGAAGCGGCCGTTCGCGGGGAAAGTGCGCGTGATGTCGGACGCGTAGCCGTCGAGTTCACACGCTGCGTCGATCAGGATCAGATCGCCGTCCTGCGCGGCCGCGTTGCCGGCCGGGTAGTGCAGCACGCACGCGTTAGCGCCCGAGGCGACGATCGAGCCGTACGCCGGCGCCTGCGCGCCGTGCTTGCGGAACGTGTACAGCAGTTCGGCTTCGAGTTCGTATTCGCGCACGCCGGGGCGGCATGCCGCCATCGCGTGTCGGTGCGCTTGTGCAGAGATCGCGGCGGCGCGACGCATGATCGCGAGTTCGTGGTCGTCCTTCACGAGGCGCATTTCGTCGAGCAGCGGCATCAGATCATGCACCGCCGATGGCGCGAGCACGCCGCTTCTGCCCTGCATGCGCACCGCGTCGAGCCACTGGCGCACCTTGCCGTCGAACTGTTCCGACGCGCCGAGCGCATAGTGCAGCGCCGGCTTGTCGGCGATGATGCGCGGCAACTGCGTGTCGATTTCTTCGAAGGCGAAGGCCGCGTCGAAGCCGAATGCTTCGCGCGCGCCTTCGGGGCCGAAGCGGAAGCCTTCCCACGTCTCGCGCTCCGCGTTCTTCGCGCGGCAGAACAGGATCGCCGCGGGCTCGTCCTGCTTCGCGCTCGCGTCGAGCACGAGCATGGCTTCCGGTTCGGTGAAGCCCGTCAGATAGTAGAAGTAGCTGTCGTGCCGGTACGGATAGTCGGCGTCGCGGTTGCGCAGTGCTTCGGGCGCGGTCGGGACGATTGCGACGCCGCCGCCCGTCGCGCGCAGCGCATCGAGCACGCGCGCGCGGCGCTGGCGGTAGATATCGGTTGCCGGAGTCAGATCGGTCATGAGTGCGGTCGGCGGTTCATCGTGCGTGGTGGAGGGCGGCGCGGCAGGCAAGGTCGATCGCCGCGCGGCAATGTTGCGATTGTATCGCCCATCGGAAATCGCTTCCGGGTCGCCCCTGGCCGCGCGCGCCGGGCAAACCTGCGGCGCATGGAATCGCCTGGTGAATGTCGAGGCGCTTCGGCGAACGCGTCGTGCGGCGCCTGGCTATCAGGCCAGGTAGACGGTCCCGCGCCCGCACGGCATTGTTGCAATCTGTCTACAACCCGGCGTGCTGGCGGGGCGAAGCGCGGCGCGCAGCGCACGGAAAACGTTCCAGCGCCCGCCAGCGCACTTATACTTTCGCCCAATTTCAATCCAAGGCAGGATGTAATGAAACTCATCGGTTCGCTGTCGAGCCCATTTGTCCGCAAGGCGCGGATCGTGCTCGCCGAAAAGAAAATCGACTACAAGCTCGAACTCGAAAACGTCTGGGCCGACGACACGACGATCCACGACTTCAACCCGATCGGCAAGGTGCCGTGTCTCGTGATGGAAGACGGCGCGGCCGTGTTCGATTCGCGCGTGATCTGCGAATACGTCGACACGCTGTCGCCCGTGTGCAAGCTCGTGCCGCAGTCGGGCCGCGAGCGCGTCGAGGTGCGCTGCTGGGAAGCGCTGGCGGACGGCATCATGGACGCCGCCGTGCTGATCCGCCTCGAAGGCGTGCTGCGTGAAGAAGCGCATCGCAGCGAATCGTGGGTCGCGCGTCAGCGTCACAAGATCGACGACGGCCTGATCGCGATGGCCCAAGGTCTCGCCGCGAAAGCGTGGTGCGCGGGCAATCACTACACGCTCGCCGACGTGGCCGTCGGCTGCGCGCTGGGCTATCTGGACTTCCGCATGCCGCAGCTCAACTGGCGCGAGCAGCATCCGAATCTCGACAAGCACTATCAGAAGCTGTCGCTGCGTCAGTCGTTCATCGACACCGTTTTGACCTGATCCGCACCCCGGCGATTCATCGCGCATCGAAACACTGTGCGAATGTCGCATCGGCATGACAGAGTGTTAAGGAAGCTTTCGTTTTCCCCGAAAATACCTTTCGATATGTTAAAAAAGCGCCTGCCTGTCAGGCGCTTTTTCTTTGGGCGTCTGTCCGGATGAAACCACCGCGGCGCGTTCGTTTGCGTGCGTTCGCGGTATCAGGCAGGGCGCCCGCGCCCTCGCACGACCATCGATCACATCGTCAAAGGGACGTTCGTCATGAAAGCGATCCGCGTTGCTCTCGCCGCCGCGTGCGGTGTGCTCGCTGCCTGTTCGGGGATGAGCCTCGATCCCAACACCCTCGTTCAGTCCGGCACGCAGGCCGTGCAGGCTGCGTCGCTCACCGACACCGACGTGCGCACGCTGTCCGACAAATCGTGCGCGCAGCTCGACGCGGAAAACAAGATCGCGCCCGCCAGCAGCCCGTACACGAAGCGCCTGAACAAGATCGCCGCGCAGCTCGGCGACAACATCAACGGCGTGCCCGTTAACTACAAGGTCTACCTCACGAAGGACGTCAACGCGTGGGCGATGGCGAACGGCTGCGTGCGCGTCTATAGCGGCCTGATGGACGTGATGACGGACGACGAAGTGCGCGGCGTCGTCGGTCACGAGATGGGTCATGTCGCGCTCGGCCACACTAAGAAGGCGATGCAGGTCGCGTATGCGACGTCGGCGCTGCGCTCGGTGGCGTCGTCGACGGGCGGCGTCACGGCCGCGATCTCGTCGTCGCAACTTGGCGATTTCTCCGAGAAGCTGATCAACGCGCAGTTCTCGCAAACGCAGGAATCGGCGGCGGACGACTATTCGTTCGATATCCAGAAGAAGAAAGGGCAGGACCCGGCTGGGCTCGTCACTGCGTTCAACAAGCTGGCGAAGCTCGATGGTGGCAAGTCGAGCATGTTGAGTTCGCATCCGGCGTCGGCGGCGCGGGCGCAACATATCCAGCAACGGATTGCTGCGAATCAGTAACCGGATCGGGGATTTGTTTTTGCTTGCGCAGGCGGGGTGGTTTGCTGGTGTTTGCGCTGGCATCCGCGCTTTGCCTTCGTGCTTCAAGCGTCGCCGTTCGGTGTTTTGGCCTTCGCGCTGGCATCCGCGTTACGGTGTTTGCCGTTCAGGCGTCGCCCCTGTGCGGGGCGGCACCTACTTTTCTTTGCCGCCGCAAAGAAAAGTAGGCAAAAGAAAGCGGCTCACACCGCCAGTTCTAGTTTTTGCCTGAGGGCCCCCAGACGGTCCCACGCTTCACACGGCAACCACGTGACTCATGGTCGTTGCCAACGCTTCGAATGAACGCCTCACCCGCTTCACGCAACCGCGTTGCGGCATGCCGTGCCAGATATCCCACCGCCGCCCAGGTGGCAAACTGTGTGTAGGCTTTCGCTCAATACGCGCATCGCTCCGGACTGAGAAGCAAGGTCGGTGTTTCTGGTAAGAGTGCTGACCTGTGCGGTGCGACAACCTACACACAGTTTGCCACCTGGGCGGCAGAAACCATTCGCTGCCGCCAGCCCTTGAGCGAGCGTTTGAAGTGGGTGAGGCGTTCATTCGAAGCGTTGGCAACGAACGCAAACAAAGACGCTGCCGTGTGAAGTGTGGGACCGGTTGAGGGCCCTCAGGCAGGAAGAAATGTTGGCGGTGTTAGCCGCTTTCTTTTGCCTACTTTTCTTTGCGGCGGCAAAGAAAAGTAGGTGCCGCCCCGCACAGGGGCGACGCCTGAACGGCAAACACCGTAACGCGGATGCCAGCGAAAACACGGGCAAACAACCCAGCGTCGCAGACAACCAAAAGTAAGTGCCGCCCCGCACAGGGGCGACGCCTGAACATCAAGCACCGTAACGCGGATGCCAACGAAAACACGGGCAAACAACCCAGCGTCGCAGACAACCAAAAGTAAGTGCCGCCCCGCACAGGGGCAACACTAGCAAACCCGAAGCAAACCGCGGATGCCCGCTAAAAAAACGTCACGCAACAACCGGTTCGAGTTCCGGCGCGAACGAATCGCTGCGCGCCACGGGCCACCATTTCTCATACAGCGTATAGCGATACTGCCCAACCAGCAGATCGCCGGGTTCGAGATACTTGAGCAGATCGGACATCAACCGCACTTCATACGACGACACGCGCCGCACGATGTGATGCGCGCGCAGATCGGCGGGATGTCGCAGACCCGCAGCCTGGATGATCTCCTGCAGTGCATGCAGCGTGTTGTGATGGAAGTTGAACACGCGGTCCGATTTGTCGGTGACGATCAGCGCGCGCTGGCGCACCGGATCCTGCGTCGCAACGCCTGTCGGACAGCGGCCCGTGTGGCACGTCTGCGCCTGAATGCAGCCGACCGCGAACATGAAGCCGCGCGCCGCGTTCACCCAGTCGGCGCCGATGGCCAGCGTCTTCGCGATATCGAAAGCCGTGATCATCTTGCCGCTCGCGCCGATGCGAATCTTGTCGCGCAGTCCGACGCCGACCAGCGTGTTGTGCACGAGCAGTAGCCCTTCCTGCAACGGCACGCCGATGTGATCGGTGAACTCGAGCGGTGCAGCGCCCGTGCCGCCTTCCGCGCCGTCGACGACGATGAAGTCCGGCAGGATGCCCGTTTCCAGCATTGCCTTGGCGATGCCGAAGAACTCCCACGGATGCCCGATGCACAGCTTGAACCCCGTCGGCTTGCCGCCCGACAGGTTGCGCAGACGCTCGACGAATTCGAGCAGCTCACGCGGCGTCGAGAATTCCGAATGCATGGCGGGCGAGATGCAGTCGCGGCCCCTCGGCACGCCGCGCGTTTCCGAAATTTCCGGCGTGATCTTCGCGGCGGGCAGCACACCGCCGTGACCCGGCTTCGCGCCTTGCGACAGCTTCACCTCGATCATCTTCACTTGTGGCTCGCTTGCCTGCTTCGCGAACCTGTCGGCGTTGAACGTGCCGTCGTCGTTGCGGCAGCCGAAGTAGCCCGACGCGATTTCCCAGATGATGTCGCCGCCATGCTCGCGGTGATACTTCGACATCGAGCCTTCGCCCGTGTCGTGCGCGAAGTTGCCTTTCTTCGCGCCGAGGTTCAGCGCGAGAATCGCGTTGGCCGACAGCGAGCCGAAGCTCATCGCGGAGATGTTGAAGATCGACATCGAATACGGCTGCGCGCGGTTCGCCCCGACGACCACACGAAAGTCGTGGCCGTCGAGCTTCGTCGGCACGAGCGAATGGCTGATGAATTCGTGGCCCGTCGCCTTCACGTCGATTTCCGTGCCGTAGGGACGGCTGTCCACTTCATTCTTCGCGCGCTGATAGACGATGCTGCGTTGCGCGCGCGAGAACGGCTTTTCTTCCGTGTCGTCTTCGACGAAATACTGGCGAATCTCAGGCCGGATGAATTCGAACAGGAAGCGGAAATGCCCCCACAGCGGATAGTTGCGCAGGATCGCGTGGCGCTCCTGCGTCAGATCGTAGGCGCCGAGCGCGACCAGAAGCACGGGCACGATGATCCACAGCCATGCGATGTGGCCGGTTGCCGCGAGCGCGGCGCAGGCCGCGAGCAGCAGGATGGCACACCACATCGCCAGATAACGTCGAGAAAACATGACAACTCCATTGCGGTGAATTCATCGCAGCGGAAGCATCCGGCGCGGAGGGCGTCGGGGTCTTCTCGTGAAAACAGCGGGCGTCCGTGGGGATGGATCGCGCTGCGAACGGTACGGCGGGTTGTTCTTGCTCAGTTAACGGCGCATTTCACGGAACATGAAGCGAACCGTAAGCGCGCCGAAACGCGGGCGGCAGGACAACCGTCGCCCGGAAGATACAACGAAGCGGGAATCAGTGCAGCGATGTCTGCGGGAAAAGCTTGCGGATCGTGTCCGCGAGCCTTTCCCAGCGGGGCTCAGCGCGCTGTGAGCAGCGCCGCTTTCTGAGGCTGGCGGACGACTGGCTGCGCGGTGGCCGCGTGCTCGATGATGCCGCCGCCGAGGCACACGTCGCCATCGTAGAGCACGGCCGATTGCCCCGGTGTGACAGCCCATTGGGCGTCGGCGAAATGAAGGGAAAAGAGCGCGTTCTTGTCGGCGCCGTCGGCAGCGCCGAACGTGCACGCCGCATCGGCCTGGCGATAGCGCGTCTTCGCCGCGCACGCATGGCCTGCCTCGGGCGCGTGGCCCGCGACCCAGCTCGTGTTGCCCGCCGTCAGCGTATGGCTCAGCAGCCACGGATGATCGTGGCCCTGCGCGACATACAGCGTGTTCGACGCGATGTCCTTGCCCGCGACGAACCACGGCTCGCCGCTGCCGTCCTTGCTGCCGCCAAGACCAATGCCCTTGCGCTGCCCGAACGTGTAAAACGCGAGGCCGATGTGCTCGCCGACCGTCTTGCCTTCGGTGGTTTTCATCGGGCCCGGCTTCGTTGGCAGATAGCGGTTCAGGAAGTCGCGGAACGGCCGTTCGCCGATAAAGCAGATGCCTGTCGAGTCTTTCTTCTTCGCGTTCGGCAGGCCGATCTGCTCGGCGATCTCGCGCACTTTCGTCTTCGGGATTTCGCCGAGCGGGAACAGCGTCTTCGACAGTTGCGCCTGATTCAGGCGATGCAGGAAGTACGACTGGTCCTTCGTGTGATCGAACGCCTTCAGCAGTTCGAAACGCCCGTCGATTTCGCGCACGCGCGCGTAGTGGCCCGTCGCGATGGTTTCCGCGCCGAGTGACATCGCGTGATCGAGGAACGCCTTGAACTTGATCTCGGCATTGCACAGCACGTCCGGGTTCGGCGTGCGGCCCGCCGAATATTCGCGCAGGAATTCGGCGAACACGCGGTCCTTGTATTCGGCCGCGAAGTTCACCGCTTCGACGTCGATGCCGATCAGATCCGCGACGGAGACGACGTCGATCCAGTCCTGACGCGTCGAACAGTATTCGCTGTCGTCGTCGTCTTCCCAGTTCTTCATGAAGAGGCCGACGACCTCGTAACCCTGTTCCTTCAGCAGCCATGCCGTGACGGACGAATCGACGCCGCCCGACATGCCTACCACCACTTTCTGTTTGCTCATGTGACTCTGCCTGACTGCTCTTTGTCGTGCCGAAGCACGCGTTCTATCGGGAGGGCCCGATCGAATGCGTTTGCACGAAGTCGAGCGGGAAACGCCGGCCTGCGAGGTAATCGTCGATACATTGCATCACGAGCGGCGTGCGATGCCGCTCGGGGCACGCGCGCAATTCGTCAGCGCCCATCCAGACGGTGCGGACGATATCGGGATCGAGCGCGCGGGCCTCTGGAGGTTCGCTAGCCGTCGAGCCGCAATACGTGAAGCGCAGATACGTGACGCCATCCTGCGGGCCGTCGACGGTGTCGGGCCGGCTGAAATGCGTCATGTAGACGCCAACCAGCGCCGCGGGCACGAAGGCATGCGCCGTCTCTTCGAGCGTTTCGCGGATGACGGCTTGCGTCAACGTCTCGCCCGCTTCCAGATGCCCAGCGGGCTGGTTCAGTCGCAGCCCGGCGGGCGTATGTTCTTCGACCAGCAGGAAACGCCCATCGCGTTCGACGACGGCCGCCACCGTGACATGCGGAGCCCAGGTTTCCGGTTTCATGGGACGGCATTTTACCGTTTATGGCCTGGGCTTGCCGGCGCCTGCGAAGAATGGACCGCCTCGCTCTAGCACATATCGATGCAAAAGGCACGGAAAGACACAAGGATCGTGTTCCTGAATACCGGGATCGTTACCAATTTCGATCCGCCCCTAGGTTTCGGTTAAAGTGGACCTCGTGGCTGAAGCCCCAGCCGTGCGTAGCCGTTGCACTTGCCTTTTGCATTGCCGGCGTTGCCCTTCGTCGGCGATTCCAGATTTTCATAACAGGATGGTCGAGGAGGATTCACGATGCACATCGGAGTGCCAGCCGAGACGCGGCCGTACGAAACACGCGTCGCCGCGACGCCCGAGACGGTCAAGAAGTACGTGTCGCAGGGCCACAGGGTTACCGTACAGAGCGGCGCAGGGACGGCCGCGAGCTATCTGGACGACGCGTACGCAGCTGCGGGCGCAGAACTCGTCGATGCGCCGACCGCGTTCGGCGCAGAGATCGTTCTCAAGGTTCAAAGCCCCACCGATTCAGAACTCCCGCTTCTTAAACGCGGTGCGGTGCTGGTCGGCATGCTGGAGCCGTTTAATGCTGAGAACGCATCAAAGCTTGCAGCCGCAGGCATAACTGCGTTCGCGCTCGAAGCCGCGCCACGCACGACGCGTGCGCAAAGCCTCGACGTACTGTCGTCTCAAGCCAACATTGCGGGCTACAAAGCGGTATTGCTCGCCGCCGATCTTTACCCGCGCTTCATGCCGATGCTGATGACGGCAGCAGGCACCGTGAAAGCGGCGCGCGTGCTGATTCTCGGCGCGGGCGTCGCCGGTTTGCAGGCGATCGCGACCGCGAAACGCCTTGGCGCCGTGATCGAAGCGTCGGACGTTCGTCCTGCCGTGAAGGAGCAGATCGAATCGCTGGGCGGCAAATTCCTCGATGTGCCTTACGAAACCGATGAGGAACGCGAAGCGGCCGTTGGCGTCGGCGGCTACGCGCGGCCGATGCCGCCCTCGTGGCTCGCGCGCCAGTCCGCGCTGGTTCACGAGCGGGCGAAGCAGGCCGACATCGTGATCTCCACGGCGCTGATTCCCGGGCGTGCCGCGCCGACCTTGATCTCCGTCGAAACCGTGCAGGCGATGAAACCAGGCACGGTACTCGTCGACCTCGCTGCGGGACGCGGCCCCGAGTATGAAGGGCAGCGTGGCGGCAACTGTCCGCTGACGGAAGCCGACAAGGTCGTCGTCAAGCATGGCGTGACGATCGCGGGGTATACGAATCTCGCTTCGATGGTCGCGTCGGACGCTTCGGCACTGTACGCACGCAATCTGCTCGACTTCATGAAGCTGATCATCACGAAGGAAGGCACGCTCAATATCGATCTCGCAGACGACATCGTCGCGGCCACGCTGGTGGCACGCGACGGCGAAGTCGCGCGCAAGGCATAGCGCACTAACGTGCATGGGACCAGAGTAAGGCGCTAAAGCGCCAACTCGGGTCGACAGAGGAGAAAGGGAATGGAAGTCATCAACCATACCGTGATCAACCTGATCATTTTCGTGCTGGCGATCTACGTCGGCTACCACGTCGTCTGGAACGTGACACCGGCGCTGCATACGCCGCTGATGGCCGTGACCAACGCGATTTCGGCCATTGTCATTGTCGGCGCGATGCTCGCGGCGGGCCTCACGGTCGGCGGCACGGGCAAGTTCTTCGGCACGGTTGCCGTCGCGCTTGCAGCGGTGAATGTGTTCGGCGGGTTCCTCGTCACGAGGCGAATGCTGGAGATGTTCAAGAAGAAGGAGCCGAAGAAGATCACGGCGCCGGGCGGTTTGAAGGAGGGTGCGTAAATGAGCCTCAACGTCGTTACGCTCCTTTATCTGATCGCCTCCGTCTGCTTCATCCAGGCGCTCAAGGGGCTGTCCAATCCGAAGACCGCGCGCACGGGCAACATGTTCGGCATGATCGGCATGGCGATCGCCATTCTGACGACCGTCGCGCTGATCTCGAAGCAGGCGGCCGTGCTCGGCTCGAATCTGTCGCTGGGTCTTTCGCTGGTGTTCGTTGCGCTGGTTGTCGGTGGCGGGATCGGCGCGTTCGTCGCCGCGCGCGTCGAGATGACGAAGATGCCTGAACTGGTCGCGGCGATGCACTCGCTGATCGGTATGGCGGCCGTGTGTATCGCGTACGCGGTGGTGTCGGAACCGGCTGCGTTCGGCCTCGGCGCCGAGGAAGGCATTCCGGGCTTCCTGCCGTACGGCAACCGGATCGAGCTGTTCATTGGCACGTTCGTCGGCGCGATTACGTTTAGCGGTTCGGTGATCGCGTTCGGCAAGCTGTCGGGCAAGTACAAGTTCCGGCTCTTCCAGGGCGCGCCTGTCGTTTATCCCGGTCAGCATCTGATCAACCTGCTGCTCGCAATCGCGATGGTCGGCTTCGGCGTGATCTTCTTCCTCACGCAATCGTGGCTGCCGTTCATCATCATGACGTTGATCGCGTTTGCACTGGGCGTGCTGATCATCATCCCGATCGGCGGCGCGGACATGCCTGTCGTCGTGTCGATGCTGAACTCGTACTCGGGCTGGGCGGCGGCGGGCATCGGCTTCTCGCTGAACAACGCGATGCTGATCATTGCCGGGTCGCTGGTGGGTTCGTCGGGTGCGATTCTGTCGTACATCATGTGCAAGGCGATGAACCGCTCGTTCTTCAACGTGATTCTGGGCGGCTTCGGCGGTGAAGCGAGCGCGGCGACGGTGGGTGGCTCGGCGGAACAGCGGCCTGTGAAGTCGGGGTCGGCGGAAGATGCGTCGTTCATGCTTGGCAATGCCGAAACCGTTGTCATCGTGCCGGGGTATGGTCTTGCCGTGGCGCGCGCTCAACATGCGCTGAAGGAGCTGACCGATGTGCTGATCGAGAAGGGCGTGGATGTGAAGTATGCGATTCACCCTGTTGCTGGGCGTATGCCTGGGCATATGAATGTGCTGTTGGCGGAAGCCGAAGTGCCGTATGAGATCGTCCATGAGATGGAGGACATCAATGGCGAGTTTGGCCAGGTCGATGTGGTGCTCGTGCTTGGTGCGAATGACGTTGTCAATCCTGCGGCCAAGACCGATCCGAAGTCGCCGATCGCTGGTATGCCCATTATTGAGGCCTATAAGGCCCGGACTGTCATCGTGAATAAGCGATCGATGGCGGCGGGGTATGCCGGGCTTGATAATGACCTGTTCTATATGGACAAGACCATGATGGTGTTTGGGGATGCGAAGAAGGTGATTGAGGATATGGTCAAGTCCGTCGATTGAGGTTGGGCTTCACGCGGAGGCGCTTTGTTTTTTTGCGCCTTCGCGGCGCGGGCGTTTCTGGTCTTGGGTGCGTTCGCGGTTTGCTTGGTGGTTCTGGCTTTTTCGCGGGCATCCGCGCTACGGTGTTTGCCGTTCAGGCGTCGCCCCGCACAGGGGCGACGCTTGAAGCACGAAGGCATAACGCGGATGCCAGCGCAAAGGCCAAAACACCAAACGGAGGCGCATGAAGCACGAAGGCAAAGTGCGGAATGCCCGCACAAAAGCCAGAAACACCAACCAAATTGCGAACGCAACCGAAACCACAAACCAGAACGCCCGCGCCGCAAAAGGCGCCACGCAACTGCCACTGCAAAGACAGAGCACCGAAAGGCATCGACCGCGCCGCGAAGGCCCTTACCGAGGCCTCACCCCAATACTCCGCATAAAATCCGCAAGCCGCCTCCCCTCGACATCAGGAAATGGCTCCAGCACATCAAGCTGGTCAATATTCGTAAGCGCGAAATGTCGAAAATCCCCCCGCAATTCGCACCACGCGCCAAGCGTAAACCTCGCCCCCCAGTAAGCGAGTGCAAGCGGCCACACACGCCGCTGTGTCGCGGCGCCGTTCTTGTCTAGATACGCAAAGCTGACAACACGCCGCGAATCAATCGCGCGATGCAGCGTATCGACAATCACCGACACATTCCCATCGACATGAAACGACGGCGCAAAGAACGCCAGCCTATCAATAGTGGCCCGCTTGTCAGCGGGCATAGCCGAAGCAATCTTCGCCAGCGCTCCGCGCGCACCCGCCGCCATACTCTCGCCGCCCCATGATTCGAGCATCCGCGCGCCGGCAGCGAGCGCCGTCAGTTCTTCGGCCGTGAAGGTGAGCGGCGGCAAACTCGCGCTGCGGCTCAAGCGATAACCAATGCCCGGTTCCCCTTCAATCGGCACGCCCGACAACTGCAAATCCTGCACATCGCGATACACGGTGCGCAGCGACACGTGCAGCCAATCGGCAAGTTGCTGCGCGGTCGTGAGCCGCCGGCCGCGCAACAGTTCGGCGATCTGGAACAGGCGGTCGGCGCGACGCGTCATCGTGGGGGTCTCCCGGAAATAGACGGGGAATCTCCCGCGATGATAGCGCCGCACGACGCACTCCCGCCGCGTTGCGCGTCACTTCACTCGTTGGTCTTCGAATGCAGGCCGATACGATTGCCTTCGGTGTCGGTGAAAAAGCCAATCCAACCGATATCGTGCGGCAACTGCACGGCGGGGCCTTCGACCTTGCCGCCAGCGCGCTTCACGCGTTCGAGCGTCGCGTTGACGGTCGGGCGCGCGTCCAGATATACGAGCGAACCCGTCTGCGACGGTTCGAGCGTCGGGCTCTGCACGATGCAGCCGCCCGTCGACGGCTCGTCGTAACTGAAGACGGCCATTGGCATGCCGAAATCTTCGCGGCGTAGTTTCGTATCGAGCGCGGCCTCGTAGAAGCGGACGGCGCGTTCGAAATCGACGGAAGGAATCTCGAACCAGGCAATAGCGCGATTGATTTGTGCTGACATGACGTTCTCCTGTTGATGGCGGTGAGCCGTGTGTGTCGCCGGATGGCGTAGGAGAAGTGTGCGGGCGGGCTACTGACAGCGTTCTGTCAGTAGCGTTGAGGAAATCAGAAACGCGAACAACAAAAAAGCGGGCGTTGAGCCCGCTTCTCTTGCGACCGGCAATCGAAAAACTCGCCGCTTACTCCTTCGGCCCATCCGCCGCCGGCCTTTGCCTGACGCTGCCCGCAATCAGATCAAAGCGGAACAGCCGGCATTCGAGCGCGCCATTGAACAACGGCGTCTTTGTTGACTCCCGCAACCGCATTTGCCCCGGCAGCTTCCGATCCGACGTCAGCACAAACGCATGCCACCCGGTAAAGCGCTTCTTCAGCGCATCCCCGAACGACTGGAAGAACTCCGTCATGTCGGGCGCTTCTTCGCTCTCCACGCGACGGAAGCCGCCTTCTTCGCGCCCAGTATTGCGAATCTCGCCCCGTGGACCTCGCACTTCGATCCGCTCGCCGTAAGGCGGATTCGCAACGAGAATGCCCGCTTCGCCCGCAGGCGGCATCATGTTGCGCGCATCGATCTGCTTCAACGGCAGCGCCGGAAAACCAGCACGTTCGAAGTTCGCGCGCGCCTTCTGGAGCATATTGTCGGAAATATCGCTGCCAAAGATCAGCAGATCGCCGCGGCCCGTGCGTGCCGCACGCTTCGCGTCCTGCGCGGCGACTTTCAGCGTCTGCCATGCCGACACGTCGTACTGCTTGAACTTCTCGAAGCCGAAGCGCCGTTCGACGCCCGGCGCAATGTTCAGCGCGACCTGAGCCGCTTCCGCGAGGAACGTGCCGCTGCCGCACATCGGGTCATACAAAGGCGTGCCGGGCGTCCAGCCCGTCAGCCGCAGGATGCCCGCCGCGAGATTCTCGCGCAGCGGCGCCGCGCCCTTGTCCAGGCGCCAGCCGCGCTTGAAGAGCGGCTCGCCGGAGGTGTCGAGATAAAGCGTGCAGTCGGTGGCCGTCAGGAACGCGAACACGCGTGCGTCGGGCGAGCCCGTGTCGATGCTCGGACGCGCGCCCGTCTTGTCGCGCAGACGGTCGCAAATGGCGTCCTTCACGCGCAGCGTCGCGAATTCGAGGCTGCGCAGCGGCGACTTGATCGCGGTGACGTCTACGCGCAGCGTCTCGTTTGCCGAGAACCACTGCTCCCAGCTCTGCTCGAGCGCGAGGCCGTAAATGTCCTGCTCGTTGCGATACGGACGATGCGCGATCTTCAGCAGCACACGGCTCGCGATCCGCGAATGCAGGTTGGCGGCCATGCCGGCTGCCCAGCCGCCCTTGAAGTGCACGCCGCCGGGCACCTGCGCGCCAGCCGCGAACGGCGCACCGTTCAGATGACGCGCGGCGATCTCGGCGAGTTCGGCGGCGAGCGCGGCTTCGAGGCCGCGCGGGCAGGGAATGAAAAATTCGAAGGACATGGAGATTGCCGCATGGCGTTGATTAAGGCGACATTGTACGCGGTCGCCTCGCCGTGCCTCGCGGCAAGTATCGCGCACGGGCGCGATGCGCTACCCGCGCGGGCCTACGTCCGTCAGCCCTTCGTTGCCGTATTCGAGGCTGACGGCGCGGTTGACGGGGCAGCGGACGGCCCCGAGGTCGATGCCGGACACGTCACAGCCGCGCCGCGCGCCGGGGCCGCCGCGAGATTGCGCACGGCCGCCGCGATCTCCGTCGCAATCCGCTGGACCGCACGCCGATGCCCTTCGGCAAGCGCATCGTAGCCGCCCGAAACAGGCTCGCTGACCACACTGCGGCAAGTCAGCACGGCCTGCGTGCGCACGGCGCGCACGCTCCACACCGCGTCGATCTGCGCGCGCGAGCCGGGCCACGACTCGAAGCGCTGCACGTTCACGCTGACGCGATAGACGGGCACACGGTCGGGATACGGCGAGCCATACACGTCGATCGTGCCCAACTGCTGCGTCAGCGAACTGGACAACGCGCGGCGGATCTCGTCGCCCGGCAGCGACGCCCAGCGTTCCTGTTCGAGCACCTGCACCTGGGTCGGTCCCGTTTGCACGACGAACTGGTTTTTCGCCACTTGCGGCGGCACGTCGACGGGTGGCACTTCGATCAGGAACGCCGGGTTGCTCGCGGTACGCACGGCATCCGGTGACGGGTCGCCTGCGGAGAGCGTGTAGAAGTGGCTCGGCGGCGACGAACAAGCGGCCAGCGCGGCAATCAGCAGGGCAGAAAGCGCGGCGGCGCGCATCGTTCGGGGGACGCGTGCAAACGTCATGGCTTGTCTCCTGATTTACCGCGCAGCAACGATTCGGGATGGCGTTCGAGGTAGTCCGACAGCGCATTCAGCGACTGCAGCGTGCGCGTCAGTTCCTGCAGCGCCTGATGCACATCGGATTGCAGCGGCGAGTCCTGCTGCAGCGTCGCTTCCGCCGAGCCGAACGTTTGTTTCGCGGCCGCAAGCGTGTCGCGCGTCTGAGGCAGCACTTCCTTGTCGAGCTGCGTGAACAGGTGGTCGGCGTTCTTCAGGGCGGCGTTCAGGTTGTTGCCGATCTGATCGAACGGCACCTGATCGAGTTTCTTCGCGATATCGGCGATCTGCAGTTGCAGTTCGTCGAGCGAGTTCGGGATCGTCGGCAGCTCGATCGGGTCGCGCGTGATATCCACGGTTGCCTTCGGCGCTTTCGGGAACAGGTCGATCGCCACATACAACTGGCCCGTCAGCAGGTTGCCCGTGCGCAGCTGGCCGCGCAGGCCGTGATTGACGAGCGCGAGCAGCATTTTCTGGCTTGCTTCCGTGCCGGATTCGGGCACGGGCTGGCCGCGCGAGCGGCGGCGCAGGCGGTCAGGATAGAGATCCATCGTGACGGGCATGTTGAAGTTCTTCGTCTGCGGATCGTATTCGACGCCGATGTTCGTCACCTGGCCGAGCACGATGCCGCGGAAATCGACGGGCGCGCCGACGGACAGCCCGCGCAGCGACTGGTTGAAGTTCATCACGACGCGCACCGGTTCGCCGTCGGGCTCACGCATCGCGTCGGCTTCGTCGGAGCCGAGGCGGAACGTCATGTTGTTCGGCGCCTGCACGCCGACGGCCTGGCCCGGCGGCGACTGGAACGCCAGCCCGCCGACGATCACCGTCGCCAGCGACTGCGTGTTCAGCTTGAAGCCGCCCGAATCGAGCCGCACGTCGACGCCGCTCGCATGCCACCAGCGCGAGTTCGTGCCGACGTACTGGTCGAACGGCGCGCTGACGAACACCTGCACCGTGACGCCCGTGCCGTCCTTGTCGAGCGAGAAGCCCGTCACCTGGCCGACCTGCACGCGCCGGTAGAACACGGGCGAGCCGATATCGATTGAGCCGAGCGATTCGCCGCGCAGCGTGAACTGATGGCCTTTCTGGTCGGCGGTGACGGCGGGCGGCGATTCGAGGCCGACGAACTGCGTCTGGGTTTCCGTCGAGCGTCCACCGTCCACGCCGATGTACGCGCCCGACAGCAATGTGCCGAGCCCCGACACGCCGCTTGCGCCGACGCGCGGACGCACGACCCAGAAACGGCTGTCCTTCACCGCGAAGTCTTCGGCTTCCTTCGTCAACTGTACTTCGACGTTCACGCGCGAGTGGTTCTTCGCGAGCTTGATTGCCTTCACGAAGCCGATGTCGACGTCCTTGTACTTGACCTTGGTCTTGCCGGGCTCGAGCCCTTCCGCGCTGATGAAGCTGATGTTGATGGTCGGCCCTTTTTCGAGCACCGACTTCACGACCAGCCCGACGCCGATCAGCGCCGCGATCAGCGGAATCACCCAGACGAGCGAAGGCAGCCAACCCCGTTTAGTGACGATCTCGGGCTCGGGCACGGGGTCGTTCTTCGGCGGGCCGGAAGGTGGCGTCGGCGCTTGAGGGCTATTCATGTTTCGGGTCCTGAGGTTTTACGGCTTTTCGGCTTGTTTGGGGCGGCGTCGCCAGGGTCTTTGTCCACGTCGTCCCAGATCAGGCGTGGATCGAATTGCATCGAGGCGATCATTGTCAGAATCACGACCGAGCCGAACGCGAGCGCGCCCGGTCCCGCCGTGATGACGGCCAGCGACTTGAAGCGCACCAGCGCGACCGTCAGCGTGATGACGAAGATGTCGAGCATCGACCAGCGTCCGATGCGCTCGACGATCCGGTACAGCTTGGTGCGTTCGAGCGGCCGCCATCGCGAGTGGCGTTGCGCGGTGATGGTCAGCAGCGCCAGCACCGTGAGCTTGAGCATCGGCACGAGAATGCTCGCGACGAACACGATGATCGCCAGCGGCCAGTCGCCCGATGTCCAGAAGTAGACGACACCGCTCATGATCGTGTCGTCCTCCGTGCCGACCAGCGAGGTCGTGTGCAGCACGGGCAGCAGGTTCGCGGGAATGTAGAGCACGGCGGCTGCGATCAGCAGCGCCCAGGTGCGCATCAGGCTATCGGGGTTGCGACGGTGCAGGATCGCGCCGCAGCGCGTGCAGCGCTGCTCTTTGGTGCGTAAGCGCGGCTGCACGCGCGAGCACGCGTGACAGGCGACCAGACCGGCGCGCGAGGCCGTGGTGTATTTCATCGGCCCGTCATCCCCGGTGCGGTGCGGTCGAACCGTCGACGTCCGGTGCGCCTGCCGCGCGATCGTCTCGACCGTCGGGCGTGCCGCCATCCATGTCGCCGCCCGCTTCGTCTTCGCGTGCATGCCGTTCGCGCCGCGCCTGCAGCACGCCGAGTGTTTCGGCAACATCCCACAGCGTGCGCGGGTCGAACGTGACGACCACGACGAACATCAGCGTGAGCGCGCCGAACGCGAACATCGCGGCTTCCGGAATCACGCGCGCGAGGCTCACCATCTTCACGATCGTCACCAGCACGCCGAGCATGAAGACTTCAATCATTCCCCACGGGCGCACGAATTGAATCGCGCGCAGCACCTGGTTGAAGAGCGGCGGCAGATAGCCCGCGCGGATCGACAGCAGCAGATAGAGCAGTGCGAGCAGTTCGGTGAGCGGAAAGAGCGTGGTCGAGCAGAACACGATGATGGCGACGATCTGCATGTTTTCGTCCCACAGCGCGACAATGGCGCCGAGCAGACTCGTCTGCGACGTGATGCCGTTGGTCTCCAGCTCGACGATGGGGAAGCCCTGCGCGATCAGGAACGTGATCAGCGCGGCGACCGTCATCGCCGTAATGCCGTCCAGCCGACCCGATGCGCTCCAGTACAGCATCGCGCCGCACCGCTGGCAGCGCGCAATCCGCCCGCGTCCAAGGCGCGGCTTCTGGAACAGCGCGTCGCATTCGTGACAGGCAATCAGGTGGTCATGTTCCATGCAGGCAATCGGGAAACGATGTTGTTGTCGTGGTTGCGGTCGGTGTCTTACAGATTGTTGCCGCGCAAGTGACTCGCACGTCACGGCCCGGGGGCAATAGTATCAAAGCTCGCTATGGTGACGCCGTACAGGTGGGCGCTTGCGGCCGGGAAGGCGGATGCAGCGATCGGCGGCCCGTCGCAGGCTTTGTCCGACAGATGCGGTGCGCATCGGTTCACGCGGAAATAGCAAGTTCCGCGCCGCGCGTAATGGTGTCGGCCAGTTACCGCCGCTTGCGGTACGATGAGCGCCGCGCAGACCGTTGGCGCCGATGCCGGACGCGAGCGGAATAATGGCATCGCCCGGGTCGTTTAACTTTCATGTTGGCGTCGGATCTGTCATGGCACATACCTCTTCGTTTCATTCGTTTTCCGCGCGCGGTTCGTCATACACATCGACGGCCATCGCGCTGCACTGGCTGATCGCGCTGCTGATCGTCTGCGGATTCGCCCTCGGCTGGGTGATGACGGACATCCCCGGTTTCACGCCGACCAAGCTCAAATACTTTTCGTGGCATAAATGGATCGGCGTGACCGTGTTCGCGCTGGTCATCATCCGCATTCTGTGGCGCGCGACGCATGCCACGCCGCCGATGCCCTCGCACATGCCCAAATGGCAGCGCGGCATCGCGCATCTCACGCACTTCCTGTTGTACGTGCTGATGGTTGCGATTCCCGTGTCGGGATATCTGTATAGCTCCGCGGCGAACGTGCCCGTCGTCTATCTCGGGCTCGTGCCGCTGCCGCGCCTGATCGCGCCCGATCCGCATCTGAAGGAAGTGTTGAAGTCCGTTCACATCACGTTGAACTACACGCTGCTAGTGCTGGTCGTGTTGCATGTGCTGGCGGCGCTCAAGCATCAGATTCTCGATCGCGACGGCCTGTTGTCGCGCATGATCCCTTTCCTCAAATAAGGACAAACATGAAGGTATCGTTCTATCGCTACATGCTCGCCGCGTTTGCGGCGGCGTCGCTGACCGCGTCGGGCGGCGCGTTCGCGCAGGTCGACATGGGCAAGAGCACGGTCACGGCGATCTCGAAGCAGATGAACGTGCCTGTCGAAGGCAAGTTCAACAAGTTCACCGCGCAGATTGCGTTCGATCCGGCAAACCCGGCGGCAGGCAGCGCGCAGGTCACGGTCGATTCGTCGAGCTACGATCTCGGCGACGAAAGCTATAACGAGCAGGTGCGCGGCAAGGAATGGTTCGATTCGAAAGCCTTTCCGACGGCCACTTTCGTCTCGAGCGCGATCGCCCCAGCGGGCAACAACCAGTTCAAGGTGACAGGCAAGCTGACGATGAAAGGCAAGTCGCAGACGGTCGTGGTGCCCGTCACGGTGACGAAGCAGGGCGCCGCGCAGGTGTATGACGGTGCTGTGACCGTCAAGCGGTCGCAGTTCGATATCGGCACGGGGGAATGGAAGGACACGTCGGTGGTCGCTGATGACGTGACGATCAAGTTTCATATCGTCGCCGCAGGCAAGTGAACCGTAGCACCCAGACAGAAAGGAGAATGAATTGAAAACGATGCTCTTGGTGGTGGCTGGCGCGCTGGCGTCGTCGATGGTGGCAGGCGCGTATGCCGCCGATACTTATCAGCTCGATCCGACGCATACCTATCCGAGCTTTGAGGCCGACCACATGGGTGGGGTGTCGACGTGGCGCGGCAAGTTCACGAAAAGCTCAGGCACGGTGACGCTTGATCGTGCCGCGAAGACGGGCACGGTGGATGTCACGGTGGATACGTCTTCGATCCAGACGGGGAATACGAAGCTCGACGAGCATCTGCATTCCGGCGATTTTTTCGATGTGGCGAAGTATCCGACAGCGACCTTCAAAGGGACGGCGATCAAGTTTGATGGCGATACGCCTGTTGCTGTTGATGGTCAGTTCACACTGAAAGGCGTCACGAAGCCGTTGAATCTGAAGATCGAATCGTTCAAGTGTATTCAGCATCCTGTGCTCAAGCGTGAGGTGTGCGGTGTCGAGGCGACGGGGGAGTTTAGTCGCGCTGACTATGGGATGGACTTTGGTACTAAATATGGATTTAGCATGAAGACTGTGCTGCATATTCAGGCTGAAGGGATCAAGCAATAACGGTTTCGGTTTTTTGGCTTTTGCTGCGCAAGCGGTTTGGTGTTTGAGGCTTGGCGCTGGCATCTGCGGTTTGACTTCGTGGCGCGGCTGGTTTGGTTTGCTTGTGGTTTCGCTGGCATCCGCGCTACGGTGTTTGCCATTCAAGCGTCGCCCCTGTGCGGGGCGGCACCTACTTTTCTTTGCCGCCGCAAAGAAAAGTAGGCAAAAGAAAGCGGCTAACACCGCCAACATTTCTCCCTGCCTGAGGACCCCCAACCGGTCCGACACTTCACACGGCAACCTTCCTGTTCGCCTTCGTTGCCAACGCTCTTGCGGTGCGCATCACCCGCTTCACGCGCCCGCAATCCGGCATGCCGTGCCAGATAGTCCAACGCCGCCCAGGTGGCAAACTGTGTGTAGGCCGTCGTACTGCACGCATCTCACTCCAGACCGATAGCGCACGCGTCCCACCATGTAAGAGCGCTAAGCTATACGCTGCGACAACCTACACACAGTTTGCCACCTGGGCGGCATACACCATTCGCTGCCGCTGGCCCGGGTACGGGTATTCGAAGCGGGTGAGGCGTTCATTCAAGCGTTGGCAACGAGCACCAGCCAGGGCACTGCCGTGTGAAGCATGGGGACGTTGGGGGCCCGTGGATAAGAACACGGGCTGGCGGTGTTAGCCGCTTTCTTTTGCCTACTTTTCTTTGCGGCGGCAAAGAAAAGTAGGTGCCGCCCCGCACAGGGGCAACGCTTGAAGCACGAAGGCACATCGCGGATGCCAGCAAAAACCCAGGCAAACCACATCGCGCATGCAATCCCAACCCCATTGCGAACCGCAAAAAACTCCGAGTGCCCTGGCACTTCTCCCCCCTCGTGCAGACTTAATTTTTCCGGTACATATGAACGAATACGCCGGATCGGTTGCGCGCGCATCGAACCGGCAAAATGAAAGGACCGGGCGTCCAACGCCAATCGCCACAATAACGACTACCCGCGCGCACCTGGAGATCCACAATGAGTTCAACACTAGCCGCGAGCACCGCGCAAACCCGCCCCGATACATGGCGCACGGTGGTCGCCGCGTCGATCGGCAACGCGCTGGAATGGTTCGACCTCGTCGTCTACGGCTTCTTCGCTGTCGTCATTTCGAAGCTGTTCTTTCCCGCCGGCAACGACACAGTGTCGCTACTGCTGACGCTCGGCACCTTCGGCGTGTCGTTCTTCATGCGCCCGCTCGGCGCGATCGTGCTCGGCGCCTATGCCGACCGGGCAGGGCGCAAGGCCGCGCTCACGCTCTCGATCCTGCTGATGATGGTGGGCACGCTTATCATCGCGGTCTTGCCGACGTACCAGTCGATCGGTCTCGCGGCCCCGCTGATTCTCGTCGTCGCGCGGCTGATGCAGGGCTTCTCGGCGGGCGGCGAATTCGGCAGCGCAACGGCCTTTCTCGCCGAGCATGTGCCGGGGCGGCGCGGCTATTTCGCCAGCTGGCAGATCGCGAGCCAAGGCCTGACGACGCTGCTCGCCGCACTGTTCGGCATGGTGCTGACAGGCAAGTTGTCGCCGGAACAGATGGCATCCTGGGGCTGGCGTGTGCCGTTCTTCTTCGGCCTGCTGATCGGGCCTGTCGCGTGGTACATCCGCACGCAGCTCGACGAGACCCCCGAGTTCCTCGCCGCCGAAACCACTACCACGCCGATCCGCGATACCTTCGCGAGCCAGAAACTGCGGCTCTTTATCGGCATGGGTATCGTCGTGCTCGGCACGGTATCGACGTATCTCGTGCTGTTCATGCCGACCTTCGCGATCAAGCAGCTGGGTCTCGCGCCATCGGTCGCATTCGCGGCGATTGCGCTGGTGGGCGTGATCCAGCTGGTGTGCTCGCCGATCGTCGGGCATCTGTCCGACCGTCACGGACGCGTACGCATCATGCTCGTGCCCGCCGTGCTGCTGTTCCTGCTGATCTGTCCGGCGTTCAGCTATCTCGTCGCGCATCCGACCTTCGGCACGCTGATCGCCATGCAGATCGTGTTCGGCTTCCTGATGACCGCGTACTTCGGCTCATTGCCGGGGCTGCTGTCGGAAATCTTCCCGGTGCAGACGCGCACGACGGGTATGTCGCTCGCCTATAACATCGCGGTGACGATTTTCGGCGGCTTCGGGCCGTTCATCATTGCGTGGCTGATCCAGGCGACGGGCTCGAAAATCGCACCGAGCTTCTATCTGATGTTCGCCGCCGTGTTGAGCGTGATCGCGCTGATTGCGGCGCGTCGCAAGTTGGGCTTTCGGTGAACCGGGTTACGCGTTAGCGCAGACGCCGTAAACGACAAAGGCCGGTTCATCATCGAACCGGCCTTTTGCTTTCACCTTGCTTCCGAAGTATCAGACGCTTTCGATCAAACCTGCGCGCCCGCGTTCGGATCGCTCGGATCGTGGCGTTCCTTCTTGTCCTTGATCAGGTCTTCACGCTTGACGCCCAACCACATGGCCAGCGCCGCCGCGACGAACACCGACGAGTAGATACCGAACAGAATACCAACCGTCAGCGCGAGTGCGAAGTAGTGCAGCGTCGGGCCGCCGAACAGAAACATCGACAGCACCATCATCTGCGTACAGCCGTGCGTGATGATCGTACGCGACATCGTGCTCGTGATTGCGTGGTTGATGACTTCGATCACGCTCATCTTGCGTTCGCGGCGGAAGGTTTCGCGAATCCGGTCGAAGATAACCACGGACTCGTTCACCGAGTAGCCGAGCACCGCGAGCACGGCAGCCAGCACCGACAGAGAGAACTCCCATTGGAAGAACGCGAAGAAGCCGAGAATGATCACGACGTCGTGCAAGTTTGCGATCACGCCTGCGACCGCGTACTTCCACTCGAAGCGGAACGACAGATAGATCACGATGCCCGCGACCACGCACGCGAGCGCGAGCAGGCCGTCGGTGGCGAGTTCCTTGCCGACCTGCGGGCCGACGAACTCGACGCGCTGCAGCTTCGCGTTCGAATCCTGGCCCGCCAGCGCGGACATCACCTGGTCGCTCTGTTGCGCCGAGCTCAGGCCTCGCTTCAACGGCAGACGGATCAGCACGTCGCGCGAGGTGCCGAAGTTCTGCACCTGAGCGTCGGCGTAGCCGATTTTCGACAGCGTTTCGCGCACCGGTTCAAGCGGCACGGCGCCCGGATACTGCACTTCGATCACGGTGCCGCCCGTGAATTCCACGGACAGATGCAGCCCGCGATGCAGCAGGAAAAACACGGCGGCGATGAACGTCAGCAGCGAGATCGCGTTGAAGATCAACGCGCGCTGCATGAACGGAATGTCTTTACGGATGCGGAAAAATTCCATGTTCTCTTCTCCGGGACTCAGCGGGATGAACCCGGTTTGTTCGTGCCACCCGGCGCGTTGCGGTTGCGCAGCGTCGGCTTGGCAGCCTGGGCTTTCGCGGCACCGGCGGGCGTCTTGGCCTTCGGCGCCGTCGCTGCGGCGATCGCGCGAGCCGTGTCGGTTTCCGTGTCCGCGTTGTCGAGATAAGCCGTTGCGCCCTCGGCGGCAGCGGGCTTCCACACCTGGCCGATCGCGAGCGATTGCAGTTTCTTCTTGCCGCCGTACCACACGTTCACAAGACCGCGCGAGAAGAACACGGCCGAGAACATCGACGTCATGATGCCGATACAGTGCACGACGGCAAAGCCGCGCACGGGGCCCGAGCCGAACGCGAGCAGCGCAAGACCGGCGATCAGCGTCGTCACGTTCGAGTCGAGAATCGTCGCCCATGCATGCGCGTAGCCGTTCTGGATGGCCAGTTGCGGCGGCGCGCCGTTGCGCAGTTCTTCACGCACGCGCTCGTTGATCAGCACGTTCGCGTCGATCGCCATACCGAGCGCGAGCGCGATAGCGGCAATGCCCGGCAATGTCAGCGTGGCCTGCAGCATCGACAGAATCGCGATCAGCAGCAGCAGGTTCACCGACAGCGCGATCATCGAGATCAAACCGAACAGCATGTAGTACGCGATCATGAAGACGGCGATTGCCGCAAAGCCCCACACCACCGAGTGGAAGCCCTTCTTGATGTTGTCCGCGCCGAGGCTCGGGCCGATCGTGCGTTCTTCGATGATGTCCATCGGCGCCGCGAGCGAACCGGCGCGCAGCAGCAGCGCGAGATCGGTTGCGGCTTGCGGCGTGGGCTGGCCGGTGATCTGGAAGCGGTCGCCCAGTTCCGACTGGATCGTCGCGACCGTCAGCACTTCGCCCTTGCCCTTTTCGAACAGCACCATCGCCATCGGCTTGCCGATGTTGTCGCGCGACACGCTGCGCACCGCGCGCCCGCCGGCGGAATCGAGACGGATGTTGACGGACGGACGCTGATGCTCGTCGAAACCCGCCGATGCGTCGATGATGCGGTCGCCCGTGAAGATCACGGACTTGCGCAGCAGCACGGGCGCGGCGTTGCCTTGCGTGAAGAGTTCGTCGCCCGCCGGAACCGGGTCGCCCGGGTTCGGATGCAGGCCGTTCGGGTCAGCAAGGCGCGCTTCGAGCGTCGCCGTGCGGCCGATGATGTCCTTCGCCTTCGCCGTGTCCTGCACGCCCGGCAGTTCGACGACGATGCGGTCGGAGCCTTGCTGCTGGATCACCGGCTCGGCCACGCCGAGTTCGTTGACGCGGTTATGCAGCGTCGTGATGTTCTGCTTGAGCGCCGCGTCCTCGACCGTCTTCTGCACGGCCGGCGTGAACGTGCCCACCACCTGGAAGCCGCCTGCCGGGTTCGGCTGCGTCGCCCACTGGAGCTCGGAGACGGCCGTCGTCAGTTGCTTGCGCGCATTGTCCGCGACGTCCTGGTCCGCCAGATTGATGACCACCGACTGGTTGACGCGGTTCACGCCGCCATCGCGGATGCCCTTGTCGCGCAACAGCGTGCGCGCATCCGATGCGTCCGAATCCAGCTTCTTGTTCAGCGCGCCTGCCATGTCGACCTGCAGCAGGAAGTGCACGCCGCCGCGCAGATCGAGACCGAGGTACATGGGCAGTGCGTGCAGGGCGGTCAGCCAGCGCGGCGACGCACTCTGCAGATTCAGCGCGACGATGTACTGCGGATCGCTCGGGTCGCTATTGAGCGACTTTTGCAGCAGGTCCTTCACGCGCAGCTGCGTGTCGGTGTCCTTCAGACGCACGCGGATGTTCGCGTTCTGCGAGGAATTGTCGAACGTGACGTCGTCCGGCTTGATCTGGCTGGATGCGAGCGCCGCTTCGACCTGCGACAGCGTGGTCGAATCGAGCTTCACCGTTGCCTTGCCGCTCGACACCTGCACCGCCGGCGCTTCGCCGAAGAAATTGGGCAGCGTGTACACGAGGCCGATGACGAGCGCCACCAGCATCACGACATACTTCCAGAGGGGATAACGATTCATGGGGTGGTCCAACGGGAGGTTGGCTTGAAAGCGATGCGTCCGGCGATGAGCGCGGCGGGCAGAAGCATGCGTGGTTTGCTTCGATCGACGCGAGGCCGCGCCGGACGCGAGAGAGCAGGCCTTACAGCGACTTCAGGGTGCCCTTCGGCAGAATGGTCGTCACCGACGACTTCTGCACGGTGATTTCCGTACCTTCTGCGATTTCGACGCCAACGTAGGCTTCGCCGACCTTGGTCACCTTGCCGACGATGCCGCCGTTCGTCACGACTTCGTCGCCCTTCGCCATGGCGGAGAGCATGTTGCGGTGTTCTTTCTGGCGCTTCATTTGCGGGCGAATCATGATGAAGTACAGCACCGCGAACATCAGAATCAGCGGCAGGAAGCTCATCAGGCTCGATTCGGCGCCACCAGCTGCACTGCCTTGCGCGAAGGCATCGGTAATGAACGACACGTTGGTCTCTCCGTTATAACAATCAAAAAAATCAGCCGGTTATTCTACCACCGGCCATTTGCTGGACGGCACCCGGAACGGGTTTTCCTGACGGCTTGTCAAGGGGGTTGCCGATATTCCGAAAGTTAATTGTAATGTCTGATGCGCTATGTGGGAGAACGGTTTTTACGCGCCCTCTGACGCCGCGTTTAACTTTGCTCAGTTCCGCGCGCCCGGTTTTCGTGAAACAGCTTCCTGAAGGCGTCGAACATCTGCGCGTCGATGGCGTCGCGCATCTCCTGCATCAGTTCGAGGTAGTAGTGCAGATTGTGGATCGTGTTCAGCTGCGCGCCGAGAATCTCGCCGACGCGATGCAGGTGGTGCAGATAGCCGCGCGTGAAATTGCGGCACGTGTAGCAGCCGCATTGCTCGTCGAGCGGGCGCACCGAATTCTTGTGCGTAGCGTTGCGGATCTTGATGTCGCCGAAACGCGTGAAGAGCCAGCCGTTGCGCGCGTTGCGGGTAGGCATCACGCAGTCGAACATGTCGACGCCAGCCGAAACGCCCGCCACGAGGTCTTCCGGCGTGCCGACGCCCATCAGGTAGTGCGGCTTGTCGGCGGGCAGCTTCGGGCCGATATGGTTCAGCACGCGCATCATGTCTTCTTTCGGCTCGCCGACGGACAGGCCGCCAATCGCCAGACCGTGGAAGCCGATCTCCGACAGCCCCGCGAGCGATTCGTCGCGCAGGTCTTCGAACATGCCGCCCTGGACGATGCCGAACAACGCATTCGGATTGCCGAGCCGGTTGAATTCGTCGATCGAGCGCGTTGCCCAGCGCATCGACATGCGCATCGAATCGGCGGCGTCCTGGTGCGAGGTCGGCACGCCGTTGGTCGCGTAGGGCGTGCATTCATCGAACTGCATCACGATGTCCGAGTTCAGCACCTTCTGGATCTGCATCGACACTTCCGGCGACAGGAACAGCTTGTCGCCGTTGATCGGCGACGCGAACGTGACGCCGTCTTCGGTGATCTTGCGCAGGTCGCCGAGTGAGAAGACCTGGAAGCCGCCGGAGTCGGTGAGGATCGGCCGCTTCCAGCCCATGAAGCCGTGCAGGCCGCCGTGCGCCGCGATCGTTTCGAGGCCCGGGCGCAGCCACAGATGGAACGTGTTGCCGAGAATGATCTGCGCGTGGATCTCTTCGAGTTCGCGCGGCTGGATCGCCTTGACGGTGCCGTACGTGCCGACGGGCATGAAGATCGGCGTTTCGACCACGCCGTGATTGAGCGTCAGACGGCCGCGGCGCGCCTGGCCGTCGGTTTTGAGCAGCTCGAATTTGAGGCCGTTGTCGGGGCGAACGTGGTCGCCAAGGTAGGCGCCGTGGTCGGCGCGTGCGGTGGTGTTATGACCGTCGGTCATCTTCTGGTACTCCCGTGCAACCGAAGAACAGTCCGGCGCAATTGAAGAACGCCGCCGGAAGGTGTCCGGCGGCGGGTGATGGATTATGCGTTAAGCGCGTCGTCGTGGCGCGTGAGCAGCATTGCGTCGCCGTAGCTGAAAAACCGGTATCGCTCGTCGATCGCATGCCGATACGCCGCGCGGATCGTCTCGATGCCCGCGAACGCCGATACGAGCATCAGCAGCGTCGACTTCGGCAAGTGGAAATTCGTCACCAGCCGGTCGACCACGCGGAAGCGGTAGCCCGGCGTGATGAAGATATCCGTCTCGGCGCTGGTCGCGGCGAGCGGCCTTCCGGCGGTGTCAGCGTCACGTGCGGCGGCTTCGAGCGCGCGCATCGACGTCGTGCCGACCGCGATCACGCGGTTGCCGCGCGCCTTGGTCGCCGCGATTTTATCGACCAGCGATTGCGGCAACTGATACCACTCGCTATGCATCTTGTGTTCGTCGATATTCTCGACGCGCACCGGCTGGAACGTGCCCGCGCCGACGTGCAGCGTCAGCGTCGCGCGCTCGACGCCTTTTGCGTCGAGGCGCGCGAAGATCGAATCGTCGAAATGCAGGCCGGCCGTGGGCGCAGCGACGGCGCCCGGATTCTGAGCGTAGACCGTCTGGTAGCGCGTTTCATCGAACGCGTCGGGGTCGTGCTCGATATACGGCGGCAATGGCAGGCGGCCGAATTGCTCGATCAGCGTCAGGCAGTCGTCGGGAAAATGCAGCGTGTAGAACGGCTCGACGCGTTCGCCGACGGTGACGTCGAACGCATCGGCGAGGCGCAGCGTCGTGCCCGCGGCCGGGCTCTTGCTGGCGCGGATCTGCGCCAGCGCGGTGCGCTCGCCCGTCAGACGCTCGATCAGCACTTCGATCTTGCCGCCACTGGCCTTCTGGCCGATGAAGCGCGCCTTCAGAACCTTGGTATCGTTGAAGACGAGCAGATCGCCGGACTCGAAGCAGTCGGGCAGATCGGCAAAACGGCAATCGGCGAGCGTCGCGGGCGAGGTTTGCCCGTTCACTTCGAGCAGGCGGCTCGCGCTGCGCTGGGGCAACGCGACTTGCGCGATCAACTCGGGCGGCAGGTCGAAATCGAAATCGGAAAGCGTGAACATGCGGACTGGCTTGATGCGGTACTTGACGGGATTGCCCCCGGACGAACGCGCGGCTGATTCAACAGCGTCTACGACAGCGCCCGTCGAGCGGCTATGATTGCGGGACATTGCCGCAGCGGCCCTGCGTGCGCGCATCACTCGCGCGCACTGGCCGTAAAACTTCTGAAGCCGATATTGTACTTGCGAAGCGACTCATGCCTTTGTCCGACACCCGTTCACCTCTCGAAACCGACGACGACAGCGCCCCGAAGAAGCGCCGCGCCGCCCGGAGCAAGGCGGATGCGGATGTGACTCGGGAGCCCGGCGTGCCTGCTGCGGAAGGCGCGGAAGGCACGAAAAAGCCCGCCGCGAAAAAACCCACGCTCGCCAAAACCGCCGACAAGCTCGCCAAGCTGGGCCTCACGCGCGATATCGATCTGGTGCTGCATCTGCCGATGCGCTACGAGGACGAAACTTCGCTCACGCCGATCGGCGAATTGCTGCCGGGCGGCATCGCGCAGACGGAAGGCGTGGTGTACGACAACGAGATCGCGTACCGGCCGCGCCGTCAGTTGCTGGTGAAAATGCGCGACGACGCGGGTGACGAACTGATCCTGCGCTTCCTCAATTTCTACGGCTCGCAGGTCAAGCAGATGTCGATCGGCGTGCGGCTGCGCGTGCGCGGCGACGTGCGCGGCGGCTTCTTCGGGATGGAGATGGTGCATCCGGCCGTGCGCGTCGTCGATGAAGACACGCCGCTGCCACAGGCGCTCACGCCCGTTTACCCAAGCACGGCGGGCGTTTCGCAGGCGTATCTGCGCAAGGCGATCGATAACGCGCTGGCGCGCACGTCGCTGCCCGAACTGCTGCCGGAACCCGTCGAGCGGCAATATCTGAAGCCGCTCGATGTTCCGCAACTGATGGACGCTGTGCGCACGCTGCATCATCCGAATTCGCATTCGGACGAGACGGCGCTGATCGACGGCACGCATCCCGCGTGGACGCGCATCAAGTTCGAGGAACTGCTCGCGCAGCAGCTGTCGCTCAAGCGCGCGCACGAGGAGCGCCGCACGCGCGCCGCGCCCGCGATGCCGCGCCGCGCCGCCACGGATGATGCGTCTCTGGTCTCGCGTCTGCTGCAGACGCTGCCGTTCGCGCTGACCAACGCGCAGCAGCGCGTCTGCGCGGAAATCGCGCAGGACCTGACGCAGCCGCATCCGATGCAGCGCCTGTTGCAGGGCGACGTCGGCAGCGGCAAGACGGTCGTCGCGGCGCTGGCCGCCGCGCAGGCCATCGACGCCGGTTATCAGGCCGCGATGATGGCGCCGACCGAAATCCTCGCCGAGCAGCACGCGCGCAAACTGCGCGGCTGGCTGGAGCCGCTCGGCGTGTCGGTCGCGTGGCTCGCGGGCAGTCTGAAGACGAAGGAAAAGCGCAGCGCGATCGAAGCCGCCGCACTCGGCACCGCGCAACTCGTGATCGGCACGCACGCGATCATTCAGGACGCGGTCGAATTCGCGCGGCTCGGCCTCGTGATCGTCGACGAACAGCATCGCTTCGGTGTCGAGCAGCGGCTTGCGCTGCGCGCGAAGGCGCACAACGCCGCCGACGGCGCGCGCGACTTCCAGCCGCATCAGTTGATGATGTCGGCGACGCCGATTCCGCGCACGCTCGCGATGACTTATTACGCGGACCTCGACGTGTCGACGATCGACGAACTACCGCCCGGCCGCACGCCGATCTTGACCAAGCTCGTCTCCGATGCGCGGCGCGAAGAAGTGATCGGCCGCGTGCGCGAGGCGGCACTGACGGGCCGCCAGGTGTACTGGGTGTGTCCGCTAATCGAGGAAAGCGAGACGCTGCAATTGCAGACGGCCGTCGAAACGTACGAGACGCTCGTCGCCACGCTGCCGGAACTGAAGGTCGGGCTGGTCCATGGGCGCCTCACGCCCGTCGAGAAAGCCACCGTCATGGACGCTTTCAGCCGCAACGAAGTGCAGTTGCTGGTCGCGACGACGGTGATCGAAGTGGGCGTCGATGTGCCGAATGCGTCGCTGATGGTGATCGAGCACGCGGAGCGCTTCGGCCTTGCGCAGCTGCATCAGTTGCGCGGGCGGGTGGGGCGCGGCAGCGCGGCGTCCGTGTGCGTGCTGATGTACGCCGGACCGCTGTCGATGACAGCCCGCGCGCGGCTGCAAACCATGCGCGAAACCACCGATGGCTTCGAAATCGCCCGTCGCGACCTCGAAATTCGCGGTCCGGGCGAGTTTCTCGGCGCACGGCAGTCGGGCGCCGCGATGTTGCGTTTCGCCGATCTGGAGAACGACGGCTGGCTAATCGAGCCAGCGCGCGAGGCGGCGGGGACGCTGCTCGCGCAATATCCGAACGTCGTCACGCAGCATCTTTTGCGCTGGCTGAACACGCGCGAACAGTATCTGAAAGCGTGATGAAGGCCGCGGGTGGAAGCGCTTGCGCGCCGCACAACGGCTGAAATCCGGCTAGAAGGTTGGCGAATTGGCCCCATAGGTGTATAACAGAAACCTATCGAATCCATCGCCCTGATTGGTCCCCAATGACCCTCACCGAACTGAAATATATCGTCGCGGTTGCGCGAGAGCGCCACTTCGGCCGCGCGGCAGAAGCGTGTTTTGTGAGCCAGCCGACGTTGTCCGTCGCAATCAAGAAGCTCGAAGACGAGCTGACCGTGCAGATTTTCGAGCGCGGCACGAGCGAAGTCAGCGTCACGCCGATTGGCGAGCAGATCGTCACGCAGGCGCAACGCGTGCTCGAACAGACGCTCGCCATCAAGGAAATCGCCAAGCAGGGCAAGGACCCGCTGCTTGGGCCGCTGCGGCTGGGCGTGATCTATACGATTGGACCGTACCTGTTGCCCACTCTGGTCAAACAGATGATCAAGCGCGTCCCACAGATGCCGCTGATGCTGCAGGAAAATTACACGCTCAAGCTGATCGAGCTGCTGAAGCAAGGCGAGATCGACGTCGCGATCATGGCGCTGCCGTTTCCGGAAACGGGCCTGATGCTGCGCCCGCTGTACGACGAGCCGTTCGTCGTCGCGCTGCCGTCGGGCCACGCGTGGGAGTTGCGCAGCAAGATCGATCCGAGCGATCTCAAGCAGGAAACCATGCTGCTGCTCGGCAGCGGCCATTGCTTCCGCGATCACGTGCTCGGCGTGTGCCCGGAACTGATGCGCTTCTCGCAGAACGCGGACGGCATCCAGAAGACCTTCGAAGGGTCGTCGCTGGAAACGATCCGGCATATGGTCGCGAGCGGCGTGGGCATTACCGTGCTGCCGCGTATGTCGGTGCACGAGGTGAAGCCGCACGCGGGCGGCGTCGATTCCGGGCTGCTCAGCTACGTGCCGTTCGACGAGCCGGTGCCGGACCGCCGCGTCGTGCTGGCCTGGCGCAAGAGTTTCACGCGGATGCCCGCCATCGACGCGATCTGCGACGCCATCGCGGCCTGCGATCTGCCGGGCGTGAGGAAGCTGGATTTGCCCGCTGCCGTCAACTAATTAACGGCCTTTGCCGCGACGCACGGGCAGCCGATGCTGCCGCTGCGTCGCCTGCCGCCTTCTGCATGAGGCGGCGCCTATCGAATATATAAAATTAATCAAATCGCTGTTTTCGATAGTTTTCAATAAGATCTCCTCCATGGATCCCAGCGATCCACCACTACAAACGGAGGAAATCATGCAGCCATCCACGTCGTCGCTGTTCAAGTCTGTTTCCCCATCGCCGCAGCAAGCGGCATCGAGCGGTAGCAACGCGTCCGGCTTCAGGACCATCGCGTTCTCGCTGCTCGTCGATCGCGCACTGTCCGCCTGATGGCGCGCCGCACGTCTCGTTCCCATTCGAAGTAGCCAAAACCGAATCAGCAGGACCGCATTCCTTAGGATCACCCGGAGAATAACTATGTCTGAACGCAACCTCACCACCGCCTCGGGCGCACCCGTCGCCGACAACCAGAACTCGCTGACGGCTGGCCCGCGCGGCCCCGTCGCGCTGCAGGACGTGTGGCTGATCGAAAAGCTCGCGCACTTCGACCGCGAAGTGATTCCCGAGCGCCGCGTTCACGCGAAGGGCTCGGGCGCGTTCGGCACGTTCAAGGTGACGCACGACATCTCGCGCTATACGAAGGCGAAGGTGTTTGCGGAAGTCGGCAAGGAAACGCCGCTGTTCATGCGGTTTTCGACTGTGGCGGGCGAGCGTGGTGCCGCCGACGCCGAACGCGACGTGCGCGGCTTCTCGATCAAGTTCTATACGGAGGAGGGCAACTGGGACGTGGTCGGCAACAACACGCCCGTGTTCTTCATCCGCGATCCGTTGAAGTTTCCGGACTTCATCCACACGCAAAAGCGCGATCCGTACACGAACATGCGCAGCGCGACGAATGCGTGGGACTTTTTTGCGCATCATCCGGAGTCGCTGCATCAGGTGACGATCGTGATGAGCGATCGCGGCATTCCGAAGAATTATCGGCAGATGCACGGCTTCGGCTCGCACACGTATTCGTTCATCAATGCCGACAACGAGCGCTTCTGGGTGAAGTTCCACTTCAAGTCAATGCAGGGCATCGAGAACTACACCGACGAAGAGGCCGCGCAAGTGGTCGCGCGCGATCGTGAAAGCGGGCAGCGTGATCTGGTCGGATCGATCGACGAGGGCAACTTCCCGAAGTGGCGTTTTCAGATTCAGGTGATGCCCGAAGCGGACGCGGCGACGTATCGCTACAACCCGTTCGATGTCACGAAGGTCTGGCCGTACAAAGACTATCCGCTGATCGACGTCGGCGTGATCGAATTGAACCGCAACGCGCAGAACTACTTCTCGGATGTCGAGCAGGCAGCATTCACGCCGGCCAACGTGGTGCCGGGCATCGGCTTCTCGCCGGACCGTCTGTTGCAAGGGCGTTTGTTCTCGTACGGCGACACGCAGCGCTATCGCCTCGGCGTGAATCACCATCTGATTCCCGTGAACGCGTCGCGCGCGCCGAATGTGCGCTCGTTCCATCGCGACGGCGGCATGCGAGTGGACGGCAATCTTGGTGGCAACGTGAACTACGAGCCGAACCGTTTCGGCGACCTCGCGCAGGACCGTAACGCGATCGAGCCGCCGCTCGCGGCAGGCAATGTCGATCACTACAACCATCGCGAGGACGACGACTACTACAGCCAGCCGGCCGCGCTGTTCCGGATCTTCGACGACGCGCAGCGTGGGCGTCTGTTCGGCAACATCGCGCGGGCGATCGAAGGCGTGCCCGCCGATATCGTCGCGCGCCAGGTCGAGCACTTCCGCAAGATCGACCCGGCGTATGCCGATGGCGTGATCGCGGCAATCGAGGCGCTCGCAAAAGCGAACGCGAAGTAACGTATCAGTTCGTGGACGGTGGCAAGGTGCTGTCGTCCACGCGGAGAAAGATCATGGTTCAGATGGTGATGAACGCAGTCGGTTTTCAGGCAGGCAACGCGGGTGACACCCCCAGCGTCGCGCAACAGGTGAACGGCCCTGTGCTTTTCCGGAAGCTCGTGGGTTTCGCGATCCTCGGCAGTGGCTATGTGACGATCGTCGCGAGTCTCGTGCACGCAGTTCACGGATGACGAATCGCGCATGGCCATGCGTGGTCTGGAAGGCATGAGCAGCGCGGCGTTGGGTCTCGCGAACGGTTGTCAGTTCTACGATAAACTGGCGGGCGTTCGAGCGTTGAACGATTGCACACGCGCAGTTCCGGGCATGCAGACCGGTTCGTATCACTCTTAAAAGGAGTCATCATGGCCAAGAAAGAAGCCGTACAGCACGTCAACATTGGTATCAGCGACAAGGATCGCAAGAAAATCGCAGAAGGTCTCTCGCGTCTTCTCGCCGACACGTACACGCTATATCTGAAGACCCACAACTTCCACTGGAACGTGACGGGTCCGATGTTCAACACACTGCATCTGATGTTCGAAACGCAGTACACGGAACTGGCCTTGGCCGTCGATCTGATCGCCGAGCGCATCCGCGCGCTGGGCGTCGCGGCGCCGGGCAGCTACAAGGAATTTGCGAAGCTGTCGTCGATCGCTGAAGCGGACGGCGTGCCGGCCGCGGAAGACATGATCCGCCAGCTGGTGGAAGGCCAGGAATCCGTAGTGCGCACCGCGCGCGCGATCTTCCCGGTGACGGACGCTGCTCACGACGAGCCGACGGCCGACCTGCTGACGCAACGCATGCAGACGCACGAAAAGAACGCGTGGATGCTGCGTTCGATGCTGGCGTAATCGCTGTCACAGCGTAGCGCGGGAGCTGGTTTGAAGCGCCTGCTGCCGCGCTGCAGATGTGGCAAAGAAAGCCCGGCGGGTTAGATTCCGCCGGGCTTTTGCTTTGTGCCTGCGCGTTCGAAAGAGGTTGCCGCGCGCGCTGCTCTAAAATACGGGAATCGTATCTCCGCGCACCGCCATGTTCGCCCGACTCCCGCTCTATCTGCGCCTTGTCCGCATGGACAAGCCGATCGGCAGCCTGCTGCTGCTGTGGCCCACTCTCAACGCGTTGTGGATTGCGTCGGATGGTCATCCGTCGCTGTCCTTGCTGGTGATCTTCGCGCTCGGCACGATACTGATGCGCTCGGCCGGCTGCGCGATCAACGACTACGCGGATCGCGACTTCGACCGCTATGTGAAGCGCACCGAAAACCGGCCGATCACGTCGGGCAAGATCAAGGCATGGGAAGCGGTGGCGCTGGCAGCGGGGCTTTCGCTTATCGCGTTCCTGTTGATCCTGCCGCTCAATGCGCTGACGAAGGAGCTGTCGGTAGCCGCGCTGTTCGTCGCCGGCACGTATCCGTTCACGAAGCGCTTTTTCGCGATTCCGCAGGCGTATCTGGGCATCGCGTTCGGCTTCGGCATTCCAATGGCGTTCGCCGCCATCCAGAATCAGGTGCCGCTGCTCGCGTGGGTGATGCTGATTGCGAACGTGTTCTGGTCGGTCGCGTACGACACCGAATACGCGATGGTCGATCGCGACGACGATATCAAGATCGGCATTCGCACGTCTGCATTGACGTTCGGCCGCTTCGACGTACTCGCGATCATGCTCTGCTACGCGGTGACGCTCGGCATCTACGTCGGCATCGGCGTTGCACTGAGCTTTGGCGTGCTGTACTGGATCGGTCTTGCCGCGGCGGCGGGCTGTGCCGTCTATCACTACACGCTGATCAAGGACCGTGAACGCATGCCGTGTTTCGCGGCGTTCCGGCATAACAACTGGCTCGGCGGCGCGTTGTTCGCCGGCATTGCCGCACATTACGCGGCGCAGGCGTTCTAGACGCTATTCGCTAGTGTCCGGCGAGACGAAGCACGCGCATCGCTGCTTCGTCCGCCCGTGCCATTCAGGCAAGCGACATCACTGTTTGCCGAATTCCTCGCCCATTTCACGCGCGCGCGCGTCCGCAGCCAGCGCGCCGCGCACGATTGCGTCCTTCACGCCTTGCGCGTCGAACGCGGCGAGCGCGGCGGCCGTCGTGCCGCCCTTCGACGTCACCCGCTCGCGCAGCACGCTTGCCGGTTCGCCCGACTGCGCAGCGAGTTGCGCCGCACCCGTGAACGTCGCGACGGCCAGTGCGCGGCCTTGCTCTTCGTCCATGCCGAGCTGACGCGCTGCTTCCTGCATCGCCTCGATGAAATAGAACACGTAGGCCGGGCCGCTGCCGGAGATCGCGGTGACGGCGTCGATCTTCGCTTCGTCGTCGAACCACACTGTCTGGCCGACCGCGCCGAGCACCTGCGAGGCCAGCTCGCGTCCCGCTGCATCGACGCCTTCCGCGACGAGTCCTGTCACGCCCATGCCGATCAGCGCAGGCGTGTTCGGCATGGTGCGCACGAGACGCGCGTGACCGCCGAGCCAGCGCCCGAGGTCCGCGCCGCGAATCCCCGCGACGATGCTGATGACGAGTTGCGACGCTGACAGATGCGGCGCGAGCGCTGCTGCGACGTCCTTGACGATCTGCGGCTTCACGGCGAGCACGATCGCCTCGAACGATTGCAGCGACGCATCCGCCGAAGCGCTCGTGGCGATGCCGAATTGCTGCTCGCTGCGCTTGCGCGCGTCTTCGTTGGGGTCGATTGCGCGGATATCCGACGGCGCAACGCCACGCTTGATCAGACCGCCGATGAGTGCAGCGGCCATGTTGCCGCCGCCGATGAAGGCAATTTTCATGATGTTCGGAAGTTCAGTGAGAGTAATCGCGGGCGCCGAAGATGGCGGTGCCAATACGCACGATGGTCGCGCCTTCGAGCACGGCTGCTTCGAGATCGCCCGACATGCCCATCGACAGCGTGTCGAGTTCGAGACCTTCCGCGCGCAGTTTTTCGAACAGCTCGCGCAACGCGCGATGCGGCGCGCGTTGCTGCTCGACGTCGCCCGCCGGTTCGGGAATCGCCATCAGGCCACGCAGACGCAGCCTGGGCAGCGAGGCAATCTGGCGCGCGACATCGGCGGCTTCGTCTGGCATCACGCCGCTCTTCGATGCCTCGCCGCTGATGTTCACCTGCAGGCAAACATTGAGCGGCGTCAGCGCATCGGGCCGCTGCTCCGACAGACGCTGCGCGATCTTCAGCCGGTCGACGGAATGCACCCAGTCGAAGTTTTCGGCGACGGGACGCGTCTTGTTCGATTGCAGCGGCCCGATGAAATGCCAGTCGAGCGATGCGCGCAGGTCGGACAACGCCTCGATTTTCGTCAGCGCTTCCTGCACGTAGTTTTCGCCGAACGCGCGCTGGCCCGCGGCATGCGCGGCGCGAACGTCTTCGGCGGGAAACGTCTTGGAGACGGCCAGCAGCGCAATGGAACGCGGATCGCGGCCCGCGACCTGCGCGGCGAGGGCGATGCGCTGATGCACTGCGTCGAGATTGTGAGCGAGAGCGGGCATGAAACGTTGAGTACCGATGCGAGGGGCGACGAATCGAATTATACGGACGCCGCCCGCGCGTCACGACCTGGCCGAATGGCCAGGTTGCGCGCAACCCGTCCGTAACCGATCCTGTCGATCAGGACGCGAGCATGTGCTCGACGAGCTCGACCCAATGCACGACAGGCGTGGAGGTACCGCTTTGTAGATGCGCAATGCAGCCCACATTCGCAGACACGATGATCTGTGGCTCCTGTGCCTTCAGCTTTTCCAGCTTCTGGTTGCGTAATGCGTACGAAAGCGCGGGCTGCGTGAGCGAATAGGTGCCGGCCGAGCCGCAACACAGATGGCTATCGGCGGGCAGCCGGACGTCGATGCCGAGCGCGTTCAGCAGGTGCTCGACCTTGCCGCGAATCTGCTGGCCATGTTGCAGCGTGCAGGGCGCGTGATACGCCACGGTGTGTATCGCGCGGCGGCGCGTGAGGGGCGTCAGCGCTTCTTCGAAGTCCGGCAGGATTTCACTGATGTCGCGCGTCAGTTCGACAATGCGTTTCGCTTTTTCCGCATAGGCGGGGTCGTTGCGCAGCAGGTGCGCGTATTCCTTGACCGTTGCGCCGCAGCCCGAGGCGTTCATCACGATCGCCTCAGCGCCCTGTTCGACATGTGGCCACCACGCGTCGATGTTTTGCCGCACATCGTCGAGCGCCTCGTCGTTGTAGCCGAGGTGCAGGCGGATCGCGCCGCAACAGCCTGCTTCCGGCGCAATCACGGTCTGAACGCCGAGCGCGTCCAGCACGCGCGCCGTCGCAATGTTGACGTTCGGCATCATCGAAGGCTGCACGCAGCCTGCCAGCATCAGCATCTTGCGCGGATGCGTCGCCGTCGGCCATTCGAGCTGGCGCTGGCGTTGCGGTACCTTGTCCCGCAGTTTCTTCGGCAGCAGCGGGCGGAAGTGCTGGCCAAGTCGCATCGCGGGCGTGAACAGCGTGCTGTTCGGCACGAAGCTCGCCAGCATCCGGCGCATCAGGCGCTGGCCGAACGGGCGCGGCACTTTCTCTTCGGTGAGCTTGCGGCCTATCTCGATGAGCTTGCCGTACTGCACGCCGGAAGGGCAGGTCGATTCGCAGCTGCGGCACGTGAGGCAACGGTCCAGATGCAGCTGCGTGCTGCGCGTGACGGGCGCGCCTTCCACCATCTGCTTGATCAGATAGATGCGCCCGCGCGGACCGTCGAGCTCGTCGCCGAGCAACTGATAGGTCGGGCAGGTGGCCGTGCAAAAGCCGCAATGCACGCATTTGCGCAGGATGGCGTCGGCTTCTTCACCGTCTGGCGTGTTGCGCATGAAGTCGGCGAGATTGGTTTGCATCAGGCGCTCAGAAGTCGGAGTACAACCGGCCGCGGTTGAAGATGCGGGCCGGGTCGAAGGCAGCTTTCAGGCCGCGATGGATCTTCATCAGCGGTGCGGGCAGCGGCGTGAACACGCCTGCGCCGCGGTCGTAGCCGAGGCCGGTGCGGAAGATCGTCGCGTGGCCGCCCGCCTGTTTCGCGCTGATGCGCACGGTCTGCGCGTCGGCGTCGGTGATCCACCAGCGTTGCGCGCCGCCCCATTCCATCAGTTGCGCGCCGGGCAGTTGCAGCGGCTCGGTGATGGTCGGCAGCGCGAGGCGCCAGAGCGCGGATTTCGGCGCGATCGCCGCGAAGAACGGATCGGTCTGTTCGCGCAGGCCCGCCCAGAAGCGTTCGGCTTCGACGGCATCGACCACCTCACCGCCCAGCGACGTGCGCGCCGACTTGACGGCCGCCTCGGCGCCGCCAAGCCGCACGGCGAGCGTGCCGTGTCGCCACGCGCTGCCCGTGATGGGAAGCGGGCGGCCGCCCCATTCGTTGAGCTTGCGGACGGCGTCGGTGCCGTTCATGTCGAACTTGAGCGTCGCTTCGGCCTTCGGGCGCGGCAACACCTTGACGGACAACTGGAGAATCAGCCCGAGCGTTCCTAGAGAACCCGCCATCAGCCGGGATACGTCGTAACCGGCAACGTTTTTCACGACTTGGCCGCCGAATGTCAGCACCTGGCCCTGGCCGTTCATGACGACGGCGCCGAGCACGAAGTCCCGGGCCGCGCCCGCCGAATGACGGCGCGGACCAGCAATGCCAGCCGCAATGCAGCCGCCAAGCGTCGCTTGCGGGCCGAAGTGAGGCGGCTCGAAAGCGAGCATCTGGTCGTGTTCAGCAAGCGCCGCTTCGATTTCGAGGAGCGGCGTGCCGGCGCGCGCCGTGATGACCAGTTCGGCCGGATCATAGGCGATGACGCCGCGATGCGCGCGCGTGTCGAGGACCTCACCCTGCAATGACTGGCCGTACCAGTCCTTCGTGCCACCGCCACGGATGCGGATCGGCTGCTGCGCGGCCGTGGCAGCGCGAACCCGTTCCGACCACGCGGCGACGATGTCGTCCTCTTTCATGGTGCGTTGCTTCGTTGTAGTGCTTTCGATTGTACCGAGGCAAGCCGCGCTCGCAACCCGGTTCGGACCCGTATGAAACGTACTGCTGCGCTTATGCGTTATGTTGTTTCAAAGGCGCGCATGGTCCGGCGGCGCAAGGGGTGCTCAAAAACGGGTACTCAAAAACGAGGTATATCGGGATGAGGCAGTAGCCCTCCGCGCACATGCATCTTGCCGTACTCGGCGCAGCGGGCGCGCGTCGGGATGCCCTTGTCGGGATTGAGCAGGCAGGCGGGATCGAAGGCGCGCTTGACCGCGTGGAACGCATCGCGTTCTTCCGGCGAAAACTGCACGCACATCGAATTGATTTTCTCGATGCCCACGCCATGCTCGCCCGTCACCGTTCCACCCAGTTCGACGCATGTTTCGAGAATGTCGCAGCCGAATGCCTCGGCACGGTGCCACTCGTCGAGATCGTTGCCGTTGAACAGGATCAGCGGATGCATGTTGCCGTCGCCCGCATGGAACACGTTGATGCAGCGCAGGTTGTACTTCTTTTCCATCTCTTCGATGCGTGCGAGCAGCGGCCCGATGCTGCGGCGCGGCACGGTGCCGTCCATGCAGTAGTAGTCGGGCGAAATACGGCCGGCAGCCGGGAACGCATTTTTGCGGCCTGACCAGAAGCGCAGCCGTTCGGCCTCGGTGCGCGAAATCTGGATGCGCGTGGCGCCGTGCTCGCGTAATACCGCCGTCATCCGGACGATTTCTTCGCTCACTTCCTCGGGCGTGCCGTCCGACTCGCACAGCAGGATGGCCGCCGCGTCGAGGTCGTAGCCCGCTTGCACGAATTCCTCGACGGCGCGCGTGGCTGGCTTGTCCATCATTTCCAGGCCGGCGGGGATGATGCCCGCGGCGATGATGCCCGCGACGGCGTCGCCGCCTTTCACGACGTCGTCGAAACTCGCCATGATGACCTGCGCGGCCTGTGGCTTGGGAATCAGCTTGACCGTGACTTCCGTGACGATCGCAAACATGCCTTCGCTGCCGATCACGACAGCGAGCAGATCGAGGCCCGGCGCGTCCGGACTGAGCGAGCCGAACTCAACGATTTCGCCTTCCATCGTGACCGCGCGCACGCGCATCACGTTATGGACGGTCAGTCCGTACTTCAGGCAGTGCACGCCGCCGGAATTTTCCGCGACGTTGCCGCCGATCGTGCAGGCGATCTGCGACGAAGGGTCGGGCGCATAGTAGAGACCATAAGGCGCGGCCGCTTCGGAGATCGACAGGTTGCGTACGCCCGGCTGCACGGTTGCCGTGCGCGCATACGGGTCGACTTCGATGATCTTGCGAAAGCGCGCGAGCGACACGACGACGCCATGCCGGATCGGCATCGCGCCGCCCGACAGGCTCGTGCCCGCGCCGCGCGGCACGATCGGCACGTTCAACCGGTGGCAGATCTGCACGATGCGCTGCACCTGAGATTCCGTCTCGGGCAACGCGACGGCCAGCGGCAAGCGCCGATACGCGGCCAGACCGTCGCACTCGTACGCGACGGTGTCTTCTTCGCGATACAAAAGGCAATGCGTTGGCAGCACGGCCATCAACGCCTGCACGACTTCGCGCTGACGTTGCGCAAGCATCTCGGGCGACAGCTCGGGGGACAGCTCGCCGGGTGCGTTCATGGAATGTCTCCTCCATCGACGGCCGCGCGCGTCGTTGCGCTGCGCAGCCAGCTCTACGGTTATGCCCGGCCTAGGCCCACGTAAAGATCTTGCCCGGATTCATCAGGTTGCGCGGATCGAGCGAATGCTTGATCGAGCGCATCACGTCGACGGCAACGGGGCCGTGTTCTTCAACCAGAAAGCCCATCTTGTGCAGGCCCACGCCATGTTCGCCCGTGCAGGTGCCGTCCATGCGGAGCGCGCGCTGCACGATGCGATGATTCAGGCGCTCGGCTTCCTCCAGTTCTTCCGGCTTGTTCGGATCGATCAGCATCGCGACGTGGAAGTTGCCGTCGCCGACGTGCCCGACGATCGGGCAGGGCAGCGGCGAGGCTTTCAGGTCTTCTTCCGTTTCGACCACGCATTCGGCAAGCCGCGAGATGGGCACGCAAACGTCGGTGGTGACGGCGCGGCTGCCGGGCTTGAGTTGCAGCATCGCAAAGTACGCGTTGTGACGCGCGTTCCACAGACGGCTGCGGTCTTCCGGACGCGTCGCCCACTCGAAGCCTTCGCCGCTGTTCTGCGCGGCGATTTCCTGCACCAGCCCGGCTTGTTCCTTCACGCTGGCTTCCGTGCCGTGAAACTCGAAGAACAGCGTGGGCGCTTCGCGCAGCGTCAGGTTCGAATGACGGTTGATCGAGCGGACGGCGAGCGAATCGACGAACTCGACGCGCGCGATCGGCACGCCGATCTGGATGGTTTCGATCACTGCGCGCACGGCATCGCCCATTGAAGGGAACGTGCAGACAGCCGCCGATACCGCTTCGGGCTGCGGGTACAGGCGCACGGTGATTTCGGTGATCACGCCGAGCGTGCCTTCCGAGCCGACGAACAGGCGCGTGAGGTCGTAGCCCGCCGACGACTTGCGCGCGCGCGTGCCCGTCTGGGTCACGCGGCCATCCGCGAGCACGACGGTCAGGCCGAGTACGTTTTCGCGCATCGTGCCGTAGCGCACGGCGTTCGTGCCCGACGCGCGCGTCGCCGACATCCCGCCGATGCTCGCATCGGCGCCGGGGTCGATGGGGAAGAACAGACCGGTGTCCCGCAACGCTACGTTCAACTGTTTGCGCGAAATGCCGGGCTCGACGGTGACGGTCAGATCTTCCGCGTTGATCGACAGCACGCGGTTCATTCCTGAAAGATCGATCGACACGCCGCCTTGCACGGCGAGCAGATGGCCTTCGAGCGAAGAACCGTTGCCATACGGAATGATGGGCACGTCGTATTGACCGCACAGCTTGACGATGTTCTGTACGTCTTCGGTACTGTGCGCGAAGACGACGGCATCGGGCAGTTGCGGATCGAATGGCGACTCGTCGCGGCCGTGATGGGTTCGGACGGCTTCGGACGTGGATACGCGTTCGCCGAATGCCGACTTGAGCGCAGTGAGAAGTTCAGGAGGAAAGGGGCGGCGCACGGGGGCGGGCGGCACGGGATGGTTCACCTGCGTCTCCTGTTGGCGAATATTCTGATGGTTGATGCCCATTTTACGCCCATCGACCGCTGGCGCGGCGCCATGCTTGCAGACGGGCGCGGCAAGGGTTAGCCCCATCATCCTTATAATGGATCGATGCTGAACGGCATGCTGCGATATATCCGGACGGATGCATCGCGGAACATTATGAGGACACGGACATCATGGGCAACCGCTTGAGCAAGATCGCGACGCGCACTGGCGACGACGGCACCACAGGTCTCGGCGACGGCAAGCGTGTGCGCAAGGACGACGCGCGCATTGCCGCAATCGGCGACGTCGATGAATTGAACTCGAACATCGGCGTGCTGCTGTGCGAAACCTTGCCCGACGATGTCCGCGCCGCGCTCACGTCGATCCAGCACGATCTGTTCGATCTCGGCGGCGAACTATGCATCCCGGGCCATTCGATGATTACCGATACCCATCTCGCGCAACTCGATGCGTGGCTTGCCGAATACAACGCGACGCTGCCGCCGCTCAAGGAATTCATTTTGCCGGCAGGCACGCGCGCCGCTTCGCTTGCGCATGTGTGCCGCACCGTTTGCCGGCGCGCGGAACGCGCGATCGTCGCGCTCGGCGTTGTCGAGACGATCAACGATGCGCCGCGCCGGTATGTGAACCGGCTGTCCGATCTGCTGTTCGTGCTGGCACGCGTGCTGAACCGCGTGGACGGCGGCAGCGACGTGCTATGGCGGCACGACCGCGGCGCGAACAGGCCGGACACGCAGCGCGGCGAATAGCGGTGCGACCTGCAAGGACGCTCAGCCAACCGCGAGCGTCACAGGCTTACCGATACGGCTCATCATTTCGACGAGGGTATCAATGGTGAATTTGGCCGTCTTCTTGTTGACGACATCCGACACGCGCGGCAGCGACACCATCAGGATTTCCGCAGCTTCAGACTGCATAAGATGATGCTGCTTGATCCACGCAAACACCGGAACGAGATTTGAAGGTACCGAAAGGGAGGAGGAAATTCGATTCGGCCGAATGGCCAAAAAAAAGCCCGGCTGCATGAGCCGGGCGCGACATGTGTATGAGAGAACCGCAGCGTTCAGTTGCCGCTGCCGCGCGCAATGCGGCGCTGCTTGACGGCATCCGCGAGACCTTCCAGCACGCCGATGCTGTCGTCCCAGCCGATGCAGGCGTCCGTGACGCTCTGGCCGTAGGTCAACTCGCAGCCTTCCTGCAGGTCCTGACGGCCCGCGACGAGATGCGATTCGACCATCACGCCGACGATGCGCTCGTCGCCCGCCGCGATCTGACGGCCGATATCCGCGCACACGGGAATCTGGTTCTCGTGCTTCTTCGAGCTGTTTGCGTGGCTCGCGTCGATCATCAGGCGCGCTGCAAGGCCGGCCTTGCCGATGTCGCTGCACGCGGCGTTCACGCTGTCGGCGTCGTAATTCGTCGTCTTGCCGCCGCGCAGGATGATGTGGCAGTCCTCATTGCCTGCCGTCGAAACGATCGCCGAGTGGCCACCCTTGGTCACCGACAGGAAATGGTGCGGCTGCGATGCCGCCTTGATCGCGTCGACGGCGATTTTCACGTTGCCGTCGGTGCCGTTCTTGAAGCCGACCGGGCACGACAGGCCCGACGCGAGTTCACGATGCACCTGGGACTCCGTCGTGCGTGCGCCGATCGCGCCCCACGAGATCAGATCGGCGATGTACTGCGGGCTGATCATGTCGAGGTATTCGGTGCCGGCGGGCAGCCCCAGCTCGTTGATCTTCACCAGCAGTTCGCGCGCGGCGCGCAGGCCGTCGTTGATCTTGAAGCTGTTGTCCATGTACGGGTCGTTGATGAGGCCCTTCCAGCCCACCGTCGTGCGCGGCTTTTCGAAGTACACGCGCATCACGACTTCCAGTTCGCCCGCGAAACGCTTGCGCTGCTCGATCAGGCGGCCGGCGTATTCCATCGCGGCCTTCGTGTCGTGAATCGAGCAAGGCCCGACGATGACGATCAGGCGGTCGTCCATGCCGTGCAGGATCCGATGCATCGACTGGCGCGCGTTGAAGATCAGGTCCGACACCTTCTCGTCGCACGGGAATTCGCGGATCAGGTGCGCGGGCGGCGTCAGTTCTTTCAATTCGCGGATGCGGACATCGTCGGTATTGTGCGGGGGCATGGGTTTCTCCTCGATTCGTTTAGTAGCGCGGTTCAAGCGGTTTGCTATCTGACGACGGCGCCGCAGCGAACAGGTCAACAGGCTAAAAAGGTCACAGTCAAAGTTGTTAGGGACGAAAAAAAAACCGCCAGACTCGCTGGCGGTTTTTTCGGGAATTTCAGGTGCTTATGTACGTTCACACCCCTCTCGATCCGCCAGCGGTCTGAGATGCCCAAAAGAAATAAAAATAAAACTTGGCGGACATGGCGAAAAAGGGATGGCTCGTCAAAAAGGTTGATTGGCTTTATAACCCGAGGTTTGCTCGGCTGGCAAGCTGCAGGCCCTAAAAATGCGGAAAATCCGCACGTTTCGCGCTCTTAATGCGCGAAACGTGCGGGACAACAAGAATCACACCGTTCCGCCGACCGTCATCTTGTCGATGCGCAGCGTAGGCTGACCGACTCCGACGGGCACGCTCTGGCCTTCCTTGCCGCACACGCCGACGCCCGTATCCAGCGACATGTCGTTACCGATCATGCTCACATATTTGAGCGACTCCGGGCCGCTGCCGATCAGCGTCGCGCCCTTGACGGGATACGTGATCTTGCCGTTTTCGATCATGTACGCCTCGGATGCCGAGAACACGAACTTGCCGTTCGTGATGTCGACCTGGCCGCCGCCGAAGTTCACCGCATACAGGCCGTTCTTCACGGACGCGATGATTTCCTGCGGATCCTTGTCGCCGTTGAGCATGTACGTGTTGGTCATGCGCGGCATCGGCAGGGCGGCATACGATTCGCGGCGCGCGTTGCCCGTCACGGGCATTTTCATCAGGCGCGCGTTCAGCGTGTCCTGGATGTAGCCCTTCAGGATGCCGTCTTCGATCAGCGTCGTGCACTGCGTCGGGTTGCCTTCGTCGTCGATGTTGAGCGACCCGCGGCGATTCGGCAGCGTGCCGTCGTCGACCACTGTGACGCCTTTCGCCGCGACCTGCTCCCCAATGCGCCCGGCGAACGCCGACGAGCCCTTGCGGTTGAAGTCGCCTTCCAGACCGTGGCCGATCGCTTCGTGCAGCAGAACGCCGGGCCAGCCCGGTCCGAGCACGACCGTCATCGCGCCGGCAGGGGCCGGACGCGCGTCGAGGTTCACCAAAGCCGCGTGCACAGCGTCGTCGACGTACTTCGACAGAAGTTCATCCGTGAAATAGCCGTAGTCGTAACGTCCGCCGCCGCCGCCGCTGCCGATTTCGCGACGGCCGTTCTGCTCGGCGATCACCGTCACCGACACGCGCACGAGCGGGCGGATGTCCGCCGCCAGCGCGCCGTCGCTGCGCGCAACCAGCACGACGTCGTATTCACCCGCGAGGCCGGCCATCACCTGCGTGATGCGCGGATCGCGGCCGCGCGCCATCTGTTCGATGCGCTCGAGCAGCTTGACCTTCGCGGTGGCGTCGAGTGAATGCAGCGGATCGGACGGCAGATACAGATCGCGCCCGGACACGCCCGTCAGCGTCGATGCCGCCTTGATCTTCTGCTTGCCGCCGCCCGCTTTCGCGATTGCGCGCGTGGCGATCGCGGCCTGGCGGATCGCTTCGGGCGACAGGTCGTCCGAATATGCGAACGCCGTGCGGTCGCCCGACACGGCGCGCACGCCGACGCCCTGGTCGATGCTGAAGCTGCCCGATTTGACGATGCCTTCCTCGAGGCTCCACGCTTCGCTGCGCGTGGCCTGGAAATAGAGGTCCGCGTAGTCGACGCGATGCGTGAAGATTTCGGCGAGCGTGCGGGTCAGCACGCCTTCGTCGAGGCCGTACGGCGTGAGGAGTACGTCTTTGGCCGTCGCGAGATTACGGATGCTGGGTTCGATGATGTTCATGCGAAGTTCGCTCGATTCAGGGTATTCGGTGGGTGCACGCCAGTCACATGGGTGACTTTGGCGGCACTTTCAATACGTGCGGTTCATGTCAAACGTAATCAGCTGAGCACGCGGTGACGCCAGGCCGGCAGACTCTGCCGGACTTCGTCGATACGTGAGCGCTCGATATTGCCCGCGACGACGCCCGCGCCTTCGTCGCGCACGTCGATGATTTCGCCCCACGGGTCGATCAGCATGGTGTGGCCCCACGTGCGCCGGCCGTTCTCATGCTTGCCGCCCTGCGCAGCGGCCAGCACGTAGCACTGATTCTCGACAGCCCGCGCGCGCAGCAGCGTTTCCCAGTGCGCGCGGCCCGTCGTGTACGTGAAGGCGGACGGCACGACGATCAGCGCGCAGTCGCCCATGCGCCGGTACAGCTCGGGAAAGCGTAGATCGTAGCAGACGGACAGGCCGACGCGCCCGAACGGCGCGTCGAACGTGCGGACGGTGTCGCCGGGGCGGATCGTGCGCGCCTCGTCGAACGATTCCTCGCCTTTCTCGAAGTTGAACAGATGGATCTTGTCGTAGCGCGCGGCCTCGTTGCCCTGCGGATCGAACACGAGCGTCGTGTTCAGCACGCGCGTTTCTTCAGGCGCCGTCAAAGGCAGCGTGCCGCCGATCACCCAGACCTTGTGCCGGCGCGCGGCGTCGGCGAGAAAGCGCTGGATCGGGCCGTCGCCGTACGGTTCGCGCACGGTGAGCTTGTCGGTGTCCTTGTAGCCCATGAAGCAGAAGTACTCGGGCAGCAGGACGAGCTGCGCGCCGTCGGCGGCGGCTTGCGCGATCAGGTGGTCGGCATCGGCGAGATTGCGGTCGCGGTCCGGCGTGCTCACCATTTGCAGCGCGGCGACGCGGAAGGGACCAGCGTGGGGAAAGGACTTCGCGGACTGCGTGTTCAGGTCGCTCATAGGCGTTCGAAAGACTCCTGCAATGGGCAGTACGGACAGCGGACGGCGGCGTTCGCGCCCGATTCATAGGGCGCGCCAGCCATCGCCAGAAACCTCGGAACCGCGGTTCGGCCCTCAGTTCGGCGTCGCGATGGCGGCCGGCGCGTTCATATTACCGCTATCTCCATGTACCCGCTCGACGTGCGGTTTGGCCCATGAGCCCGTGATCGAGTAATCGCGTGCGAACGCATGTTCGATCGAATGCGACAACGCAAAATCGCCGACCAGCGCGGCAATGCCGAGCAGCGGATTGATGATGGCCGCCGCGACGACGCCCGCGCCCGCGCTGATGGTCGGCACGACATGGACGTTCAGATTCTGCGTTTCGGTCGTCATGTCGACGCTGCCTTTCATTTCGGCGCGCGCGGGCGCTGTCACCAGTTCGAAGTTGTTCGTCGAGCCGATGCCGTTCACGACCTGCGCGGTCCCCGTGACGTGCTCGAACGGCAGCCCTTCGCCGATCACGTCACGGAAATTCATCGACGCGTAGCGCGCAAGGCTTTGCAGGCTCAGCACGCCGAGCAGCTTCGCGACGCCCGGATCGACCTTGAGAATCTGCCCGTGCCGCAGATCGACGGCGAGATTGCCGTTGAGCGTCGGATAGTCGGGCTTGGTCGGGCCGCCGCGCCAGCCGAGTTTGCCCGCCAGCGACCCTTCGCCCGCCTTCAGCGTGCGAGGCAGGCCGGCGCGTTCGAGCAGCAGACCTGCGTCCTTGATGTCCAGCTTGAAATCGAGCTCGGTGCTCCGCTCGGCTTCGTCGTCCTGGTTCGCGCCGTAATTTCGGCCCGTGCGCCAGTTCGCGGTCGCCTTCAATGCGGCGGCCGGGTTGCTGATTTCGAGCGAATCGAGTTGCCAGACGGGCGTGCCGTTGTCCTCGAAGTTATGCGCGTTGACTTCGAGCTTGCCGATGTTGCGCTCGCGCACGATCAGCTCGTTGACGACGAGATCGATCGACGGAATGTTTTGCGCGGGCTGGTTGATCGCGGGGCCAAGCAGATCGTTCTCGGTCGCGGACGGAATCACGAGCCGCGCGAGCCGCGCCTGCAGCGTGCCCGGCGATCCCGGCTGCGCGCCCGGCACCCACGACACGTGACCCGACACCTGATTCGACGCGATATTCGCCTGCCACTGGCGGTCGTTGTGCGAGGCACCGACCACCACGCTTTCCCAGTGACGCTTGAGCAACGTCAGCGTGCCGATGTGGATCGCGAAGCGGTTCGGCGTGAACTGCGCGGCCGTCGCGCTGGGCGGCACGGGCGCGACACCTTCGTTGGCCTTGCGCATCTGCAGGAAGAGGGCGCGCCACGCGTCGGCGTCGAGCGCGTCGATGTCCACTGCGGCGATCACGCCTTCCGACGGCAACTCGGCCGTCCGGTTCACGCCGACCGTGCCGCGCACGACTTCGGGCGGCTGGCCGGGCGTGTGCCGCAGCAGATAGGTTGCCGCAATCGGGCCGAACGTGAGGTCGGCGCGTTGCAGGCCATTACTGTTCGCGCTGTCGTTGCCGTTCTGGCCGCCGTTGCCGGCGTCCACGCTGCTGTTGCCGTTCCCGACAGTCGGCCGGAACGTGAAATCGAGCGGCATCGGCGTGCCGATTGGCTTGTTGAACGGCGCAGGGAAATTGAGCGCGAGCCCCGTCAGGTCCGAGTGAACGGCGACGTCGGGCAGACGGCCTTTCGCGCCGCGCACGCTGATGTCATAGGGCGCGCTGCCGTTCATCCGCGTCAGCACCTGCGCGGGCAGGCCGCGCAGGTTCAGGCCGCGCGCGGCTTCGACGGCGACCTGGCCTGACAGATTGAGCGCATAGGCGCCGTTGTCGTTTAGCCCGCCTTTCGCGCGCACCTCGCCTCCCATGAATTGCCCCGTCAGCCCGTCGACCTGCGCGGTGCGCTCGGTGAAGTGCACTTTGCCGCGCAGTTGCGACAGCGGCGGGACGTTGTCCACGGCAAGCCGGTCGTTCTCGAACGCGAGCGAGCCTTCCACCGCGACACGCAGTTTCGGCGGTGTGACGCCCAGCGGCGTGGGCGGGTTGCGCGGCACGGTCAGCTTGAGCGCGAGCGCGGCGGGGCCTTCGGCATGAATCTTTTCTGTTTCATGCTTCGCCATCCCGCCGAGCGCGCTGTTGTTCACGTAGTCGAGCATGTCGGCGAGCGGCCCGTGTCCGTCGCCCGCGATGATGAGGCTCGATGCGCGGTTGCCGAGGTCGTCGATCTTGCCCGTCACCTTGCGCATGGCGACGCCCTTGTAATGCGCGCGGTCGACGTCGAAGCGCAGCAGTTTCTCTTTCAGCTGGAACGTGCCGTCGATGCCGTCGAGCGCCGGCCACACGTTCGGTGCGCCGTTTTTCAGCGTGCGCGGCGGATACGGCGACGGGTCGAAGCGCCCGCCCTTGAACGGCGCGACGATTCTGAACACGCCCGCGCTCGGGTCGCGCGAGTAGGGGAATTTCTCAAGATTGCCGTGAATTTCGATCGTGCCTCCGCGCGACACGCCCGCCTGCAAGCCGTGGGTCAGATAGACTCGCAGCTTCTCGCTGATGCTGGTCGGCAGGTAGCGCGTGATGCGCGTGACCTTTGCGCGCTCGAAGTCGGCCTTCAGGTCCAGCGAGCCACGCCCGCTGCCGACGTTCGAGTAGCTGGCCGTCGCCTTTGCCGCCGTATCCGCATTCGACACCTTCAGTTCCGACACATCGACCTTGAACGCCTTGTGCCGCTGGCCCGGATCGATGACGGACGCGATCGTCCACGTGCCTTTGCCGCTCAGATGGTCGAACGTGAGTCGCGGGTCGTCGAATACGCCGGGCAGCGTGAGCGCGGCGTTGGCTGTATCGATGGAAATCGAGCCGTGCTTTTCGTCGGCGTCGATCGTGCCCCACAGATTCTCGATGCCCGGAATGCCCGCGCGCGGGTGGTTCCTCGCGGTCAGCCCCGGCGGCGGCTCCTGCGCGGCGACGCTGATGCCCTGCAGATCGCCCTTGAAGCGATACCGCACGATGGGTTCCGCGCCCGGCTCGCGATGCTCGGTGGCGGCCTGGCCCGAATCGGGCTTGCCGCGCTCGACCTCGATCGTGTAGTTCGCTACCAGCCCGCGCGGGTCGAAGCGCACGAGATTGTTCAGAATGCGCTTGGGCAGCGGCAGCGCGCGGCTGAATTCCACGAGCACGCCGAGATCGACGCGATCGCCTGAAATGCTGATCAACTGGCCGTGCTGGACGCTCGGCATCCGGTAGCGGCTCGACAGCGTGTGCAGCGCGAGGATGCGGGCCACGGGCGTGCCGTCGTCGAGCGGCGGCTGACCGAGTTCAGCGCGCAGGTTGTTCAGGTCGAGCGTCCACTCGTCGCCGTCGTGCGCGACAGCCCACGAAAAGTTCGCGACGGGCACGTCGAGCTTCGGCTGCGTCGGCTTCACGCGCAGCGCGATGTTGTTGCCTGACAGTTCGCCCGAGGCCGAGCGCACGCGGCCCTGCGTGAACTGCAGCCAGATCGCGTTGTCGACGCGGCCCGCATAGGTTTCGATCGGGAAGTCCATGTAGCGGGCGAGCGTCGGCAGATCGACGGGACCCGCCGATATATAGGCCTCGCCCGTCCAGTTGATCGGTTTGCCCATCGCCGCGAGGCGCGTGTGCCGGAAGTGCGCGCGAAAGTCGAGCGAGCCGAACAGCAGCTTGCCGTTGGGCGGCGCCTGCAGGGCGAGGCGGTGATCGTAGCCGTCGCTGAGGATTGCGAGGCGGATGTCCCGCAGCGCGATCTCGGGCGCGTCGCGACGCGCGTCGTGCCAGCGCAGCGTGCCGCCGCGCAGGATCATCGCCTCCTGGCGCAGCAGCCACGTGCTGAAGGTGTCGTTGCCTGAATGCGTGGTCGGCACCATCACGCCCGCGACGGTCAGCGAGCCGTCCGTTTCACGCTCGATCAGCACATCCGGTTTGTCGACGATCACGCTCGACAGGATCGGCGCGAGCTTCCAGACGGACGACCACGAGACGGTCGCGCTCGCATGCGGAATGTTCAGCGCGACCTTGCCGTCGCGGTTGGTGATGGTGACGTCGGTGACTTCGAGGCCGGGCTGGAAGCCCGTCCAGTGCGGCGCGATCTTGCCGATCTTGAGCTGGGCGTGAATTTTTTCGGAGACGACCGCCTCGATTTTCGGCCGGAACGAATCGGCGTGAGGCAGCACGATGTAGCGCAGGCCGAGCACGGCCAGCACGACAACGAAATACAGGAACAGCGCAATGCCAAGGAGGACCCGCAGCGTGTGCCGCAGCACTGCGTGATCGTGCCCGCCTACGGGCTTGACGCGTCCAGCTTCGTGCGGGTCGGCGGATGAGTTTCGCTCGGACATGCTGCGACGGGGTCGGCGTATGTTAGTTTTGCGGTCTAATCACGAAATGTATCACACGGGCCAGCGGCCACGGACTTAAGGTGCGGCCTGTGTGGACAAGGCCACACGGGGTGTCGGCAGCGTGAGCGAGCTACGGCTGCGACGGCCCGAGGCAGGAACCCAAGCAACCAGCGAGCCAGATCTTTGATGACCGAACCATCCCTGTTGAGTTCCAGCTATTCGTACTACGCGTCGCGTGCCTATGCGGCGCACGACGGTCTCGCGTCGCGCGTCGCGGCGCTGGCGGGGGCGCCCATCAGCCGCGAGCGGATCGACGAGCGCCTCGACGCGCTGACGGACGCGCTGCGCGCGACGCCCGATGCGCAACTATCCGAAGACGCACTGAAAAAGGCGCTGCGCCAGCTTCGCGCAGAAGTGTTCTGCGCCGTGATGGAGCGCGACCTGTCCGGCGCAGCCGACGTGGCGGAAGTGACGGGCACAATGACCGATCTCGCCGAAGCGACGGTCCAGCGCGCGATGGCTGTAGTCAGCGCCGATCTCGAAGCACTTTATGGCGAGCCGCGCGGCACGCAGGGCGAGCGTTTGTCGCTGGGCGTGGTCGGCATGGGCAAGCTGGGCGGGCGCGAGCTGAACGTGTCGTCGGATATCGATCTGATCTTCGTCTACGAGGACGACGGCGAGACGACGGGCGGCCAGCGTTCGCCCATTGCCACCCAGGACTTCTTCACGCGCGTCGGCAAGCGGCTGATCGCGGCGCTCGCCGAGGTGACAGCGGACGGCTACGTGTTTCGCGTCGACATGCGGCTGCGGCCGAACGGCGACTCGGGGCCGCTCGTGTGCAGCCTCGGCATGCTCGAAGAGTATTTCTACGTGCAGGGCAGGGAATGGGAGCGCTACGCGTGGATCAAGGGCCGTCTCGTGTCCGAGCACGCCACCAATTCGGCGCGCCGGCTGTCGAAGCAGCTCGACGCGATCGTGAAGCCGTTCATCTACCGGCGCTATCTGGACTTCGGCGTGATCAGCGCGATCCGTTCGCTGCATCTGCAGATTCGCCAGGAGGCGCAGCGGCGCGCGTCGATGCGCCCCGACAAGGCCGACGATATCAAGCTCGGCCGCGGCGGTATCCGCGAGATCGAATTCAGCGCGCAGGTGTTCCAGTTGATACGCGGCGGCCAGGACGCGGGCTTTCGCGTGCGGCCGACGCTCGTCGTGCTGCGCCACGCGGCGGCGCGCGGTCTTATTTCGCCGGGCGTGTGCGCGGACCTGACGAGCGCGTATCTGTTTCTGCGCGACCTCGAGCACCGTCTGCAATATAGAAACGACGCGCAAACCCACGCAATGCCCGTCGATCCGACCGAGCGCGTGCATCTCGCGCAGGCGATGGGTTTCGACGATTACGCGTCGCTGATGACGAAGCTCGAAGCGCATCGCGAACTGGTCGAGCAGCAGTTCGACCAGATATTCGCCGACAAGGTGAGTGGGCAAGGCGGCTGCGGCGCGCGCGAAGACGGCGCGGCCGTGTGGGTCTGGAGCAGCGCGCTCGCCGACGACAGCGCCGATGAAGCGCTCGCCGCGCGGCTCGTCGAGCTTGGCATCGAGCACCCCGCCGAGTTGCTCGCGCGCCTGAAGGCTGTGTGGCAGTCGTCGCGCTATGCGGGGCTTGCGGAGCGCAGCCGCCAACGCTTCGACATCGTCGCGCAGCGCGCGCTCGAGGCTGCGCACACGCTGGAGCCTGCCGAGCGGCGCGGCGATATTCTCGTGCGCCTGTTCGATCTGCTCGAAGCCATCGGGCGGCGCGGGGCCTATCTTGCGCTGCTGACAGAATATCCGCAGGCGCTGCACCGCGTGCTGTCGGTACTGGGCGCGTCGCGCTGGGCGGCGGGCTACCTGATCCGCCATCCGCAACTGCTCGACGAACTGCTCGACGACGAAGCGATGGCGAGCCCGTTCGACTGGCCGGAGTTCAAGCGCACGCTGCGCGCGCGGCTCGCGGCCGCCGACGGCGTCGAGCAGCAGATGGATCTGCTGCGTCACGCGCATCAGGCCGAGGTGTTCCGCATTCTGCTGATCGATCTGGCTAGCAAGCTGAGCGTCGAGCATGTCAGCGACCGCCTGTCCGAACTCGCGGATGCCGTGCTCGACGCGACCATCGAGGCCGTCTGGAACCAGTTGGCCAAGCGCCATCGTGCGGTGCCGCGCTTTGCGATCATCGCGTACGGCAAGCTGGGCGGAAAGGAGCTCGGCTACGCGTCAGACCTCGACCTGATCTTCCTGTACGACGATCCGGACGACAACGCATCCGACATCTACGCGACCTTCACGCGCCGCCTGATCACGTGGCTCACGACGGCGACGGGCGCGGGCACGCTGTTCGACGTCGACTTGCGGCTGCGTCCGAACGGCGAATCGGGCCTGCTCGTGACCGATCTCGACGCGTTCCGCCGCTATCAGCTGCGCGAGGGCGATGCCGCCAATACGGCATGGGTCTGGGAACACCAGGCGCTGACGCGCGCCCGCTACTGTGCGGGTGATCCCGCTGTCGGCGCGCAGTTCGAGGCGATCCGCGAACAGGTGCTGACGACGCCGCGCGACGCCGCGACGCTCGCCGCCGAGATCGTCGACATGCGGCGGCGCGTCGAGGAAGGCCATCCGAACCGGACCGAGCTGTTCGATCTGAAGCACGATCGCGGCGGCATGGTCGACATCGAGTTCACCGTGCAGTACTGGGTGCTGCTGCACGCGGCGCGCGATCCCGAGCTAATCCGCAATACGGGCAATATCGCGCTGTTGCGCGAGGTGTCGCGCTTCGGGCTGATGAGCGGCGAGGAGGCCGATACCGTGGGCGCGGCTTACCGGACGTATCGGAAGCTGCAGCACAAGCTGCGGCTCGACGGCATGGAGAAGGCTCGCGTCGAGCCTCACGCCGTCGAGAACGAACGCGAGGCCGTGCTGCGGCTGTGGCGGCGGGTGTTTGGATGAGGTTGCGCGCTGGCGCGGAGTGTTGAAGCCCGCGCCGCGCCATGACGGGCGTTTCACGCCGTCGTGAGCATTTCCTTCGCGTGCTTGCGCGTGGTGGCCGTGATTGCCAGGCCGCCGAGCATGCGCGCGACTTCTTCGATACGGCTCGTCTTGTCCAGCGATGTCACCGTGCTGACCGTGCCGTTCTTGCCCTTGCTGCTTTTCGCGACCTGGAAGTGGTGATCGCCGCGCGCCGCGACTTGCGGGAGGTGCGTCACGCATAGCACCTGGCGCTGCTCGCCGAGCTGATGCAGGAGGCGCCCGACCACTTCCGCGACACCGCCGCCGATCCCCGTGTCCACTTCGTCGAAGATCAGCGTCGGCGTTGGGCTGGCCGCGCTCGCGATCACCGAGAGCGCGAGACTGATACGCGCGAGTTCGCCGCCCGAGGCCACCTTCGCCAGCGGCCGCAACGGCACGCCCGCATGGCCCGCGACGCGGAATTCGATCTGTTCCATGCCATGCGCGCCACCGTCGGGCAGCGGCACGAGCGCGACTTCGAAGCTGCCGCCCGCCATCGACAGTTCCTGCATGCCCGTCGTCACCGCAGCGCCCAGCGCCTTCGCGGCTTTCGCGCGCGCCTTCGACAGCACCTTGGCGTCGGCGAGATACGCGTCTTTCGCCTTCGCCTCGGCGGCGCGCAGCGCGTCGAGATCGGCGGCGGCGTCGAGTTTCGCGAGCTGCTCGCGGCGCTCTTCATGTTCTTGCGGCAAGGTTTCCGGTTGCAGCCGGAATTTGCGAGCCGCCGAATGCAGCGCGTCGAGGCGCTTCTCGACCTGGGCGAGCCGGTCGGGATCGAGTTCCAGCCGCTGCGCGTAGTGGCTCAGCGAGTACGCGGCTTCCTGCAACTGGATTTCGGCGGGTTCGAGCGCGGCGAGGGCGTCGTTCAGCGCGGGATCGATCTCGGCGAGATCGCGCACCTTGGAGATGACGGACGACAGATGACCGAGCATCGCTTCGTCCGATTCGGACAGCGCGGACAGCGCTGCCTGCACGCCGTCGATCAGATTTGCCGAATGCGACAGCCGCCGGTGCTCGACGTTGACCTCTTCCCACTCGCCGGGCTGCGGCGAGAGCTTGTCGAGTTCCGCGAGCTGCCATGCAAGACGCTCGCGTTCGAGTTGCAGTTCGCGGTCCTTGCTCTGCGCGGTTTCGACGGCCTGCGCCGCATCGCGCCAGGTGCGCCATGCGCGGGTCACGGCGGCCTTCGTGTCGAGCAGCCCGGCATGCGTGTCGAACAGTTCGCGCTGCGCATCGGGCCGCATCAGCAGTTGATGCGCGTGCTGGCCGTGAATATCGACGAACATTTCGCCGAGTTCGCGCAATTGCGTGAGCGTCGCCGCCGTGCCGTTGATGAAAGCCCGCGAGCGGCCGTTGCCGTCGACCACGCGGCGCAGCATCACCGTATTGCCGTGCTCCGTCTCGATGGCGGCAAGCGCCTGTTCATCGAGCCATGCGTCGACGTCCGGATGCGTGTCGAACTCGGCCGTGATGTCCGCACGCGCCTCGCCGTTGCGCACGACGCTCGCATCGGCGCGTGCGCCGAGCGCCAGCGCAAGCGCGTCGATGAGAATGGATTTGCCGGCACCCGTTTCGCCGGAAAAGACTGTGAAGCCGCTGTCGAATTCAAGATCGAGCGCGGCGACGATGACGAAGTCGCGTATCGAGAGGTGGCGGAGCATGGCTCGTCTGTGTGGCGTGGCTGGCGTGAGTTGGTGTGGTGTGTTGTCGTTACGCTCGGGCCTGGCAGCAGGCGGCGCTGGCGAGAATTCAGTCGCGTGGATCGTCTTCGTGCGACGGATACTCGTTCCAGTGCAGCTTCTTGCGCAACGTCGCGTAATAGCTGTAGCCGACGGGATGCAGGAAAGGCACCGTATGGCGCGAGCGGCGCACGTCGATCGTGTCGTTCAGTTCGAGCGCGGTGAACGACTGCATGTCGAAGTTCACGTTGACGTCGCGGCCCGAGATGATCTGGATGCTGACCTTGGAGTCGTCCGGTATCACGATAGGGCGGTTCGACAACGCATGCGGCGCGATCGGCACGAGCACGAGGCCTTGCAACTGCGGATGCAGAATCGGCCCTTGCGACGACAGCGCGTAAGCTGTCGAGCCCGTCGGCGTCGCGACGATCAGCCCGTCCGAGCGCTGGTTGTACATGAAGCGGCCATCCACGGAAACGCGCAGTTCCGCCATGCCCGAAAAGCCCGAACGGTTCACGACGACGTCGTTGAAGGCGAGCGCATGGTAAATGGGCTGGCCGTCGCGCATGATCCGCGATTCAAGCAGCGTGCGCTCTTCGCGCTCGAAGGTGCCCGACAGCATCTGCGGAATGATCTCGCGCATGTCGGTGAACGGGATGTCGGTGATGAAGCCCAGCCGCCCGTGATTGATGCCGATCAGCGGCGTCCTGTACGGCGCCAGTTGCCGGCCGATGCCCAGCATTGTGCCGTCGCCGCCGAGCACGATGGCAACGTCCGCGCGCGCGCCGATTTCTGCCACGCGCAGCGCAGGCCATTGCGTCGCGCCGATTTCCTGCGCGGTTTCCGCCTCGAACACGACGTCGAAGCCGAGCTTCCCGATGCACGCGGCGAGCGCGGTCAGCGGTTCCCCGATGCCCGGCGTATTGCTGCGCCCGACGAGCGCAACGGTCTTGAACTGGCTGTTAGCTTGCATGCCGGCATTACACCATAGGTGCGACGTGAAAAGAACCGTCGAAGGCGGCGCCACGCCCGTCGGGGCTGACACGCGACGGCCGCGCGATGCCGGCCAGCCTTCGCCCGATTGTCGTTAGAATGGTGAAGTCCTCATGACAGATGTGACGACTGTCTGGATCCATGCGATGCGGCTTGTGCGCGGGCGGGGTGCCGCGCAGGGCGCGCACGGCTGTCAAGCCGCCGCGCCGCGTGCCGCCGCGCGCTCGCCGCGATGCGGTGGTTACGCTAAAATTTTTCGCCATGCTAGATCCTCGCGCACAAACCCTTCTGAAAACGCTGATCGAGCGGTATATCGCCGAAGGTCAGCCGGTCGGCTCGCGCACGCTTTCGCGGTACTCCGGGCTCGAACTGAGCCCGGCGACGATCCGCAACGTGATGTCCGATCTGGAGGAGCTGGGGCTCGTCATCAGTCCGCATACGTCGGCGGGACGCATTCCCACGCCGCGAGGCTACCGGCTTTTCGTCGACACGATGCTCACCGTCGAGTCGGCCGCCGACGAGGACGCCGTGATGCGCGCGGTGAAGACCACGCTGCAGCCGGGCGAGCCGCAGAAGGTGGTCGCGGCCGCCGCGAGCGTGCTGTCCAACCTGTCGCAGTTCGCGGGCGTGATCCTGACGCCGCGCCGCAGCCACGTGTTCAAGCAGATCGAATTTCTGCGCCTGTCCGACAAGCGCATCCTGCTGATCATCGTGACGCCGGAAGGCGACGTACAGAACCGCATCATGGCGACGCAGCGCGATTTCTCGCCGTCGCAGCTCACCGAGGCAGCCAACTACATCAACGCGCACTTCGCGGGCCTGTCGTTCGACGAGGTGCGCCTGCGTCTGCGCGAAGAAATCGACGAACTGCGCGGCGACATGACGACGCTGATGCACGCAGCCGTCACCGCGAGCACGGACATCACCGATACAGGCGAAACCGTGCTGATTTCCGGCGAGCGCAATCTGCTCGAAGTGGCCGACCTTTCGTCGGACATGGCGCGGCTGCGCAAGCTGTTCGATATATTCGATCAAAAGACGAGTCTCCTTCAGTTGCTCGATGTGTCGAGCCACGCGCAAGGCGTGCAGATTTTCATTGGCGGCGAGTCGAACCTCGTCCCGATCGAGGAAATGAGCGTGGTGACCGCGCCGTATGAAGTGAACGGCAAGATAGTGGGCACGCTCGGCGTGATCGGCCCGACGCGCATGGCCTACAACCGCGTGATTCCCATCGTCGACATCACCGCGCGCCTGCTTTCGATGACGCTCAGCCAAGGGTAGCGTCGAGCTCGGCATGGTGTTCATCATGCGCGGCGTTTTTCGCCGTGCCAATTGGCCGAACGGCCAGGTATCGGCGGCAGACCGCGCCGCTATAATGGGCTTCCCGATTCATTACGTGCCGCGCGCTTGCACGGCTCTTCCCTTTGCCTATGCGCTTCGACCTCGAGCGGCCCTCGCAGAATGCTGCGGCACATCGTGTCGCCGTGTTGCTGATCAATCTCGGCACGCCCGATGCGCCGACGCCTCGCGCCGTCCGGCGCTATCTCGCGCAGTTTCTGTCCGATCCGCGCGTGGTCGAGATTCCGTCGTTCGTGTGGCAAATCATCCTGCGTCTGTCGATCCTGCCCTTTCGCGGCGTCGCCTCGGCGAAGAAGTACGCGGCCGTGTGGATGCCTGAAGGCTCGCCGCTGCGCGTGCATACGGAAAAGCAGGTGGAAGGGTTGCGGCATCTGCTGCACCTGAACGACTACACGGTGATCGTCGACTACGCGATGCGCTATGGCACGCCCGGCATTCCCGCCATGCTCAACCAGCTGAAGCTGGCGGGCGCCGAACGCATCCTGCTGATGCCGATGTATCCGCAGTATTCGTCGTCGACCACGGCCACGGCTTTCGACGACGCGTTCGCCGCGCTCAAGCGGATGCGCAACCAGCCGGAAATCCGCACCGTTCGCCAGTACGCGGATCATCCCGCCTATATCGCGGCGCTCGCGGCGCAGGTGAACCATTACTGGCATGCGCACGGCCGCCCGGACTTCGCGGCGGGCGACAAGCTGGTGCTGAGCTTTCACGGCGTGCCCAAGCGCACGCTCGACTTAGGCGATCCGTATCACGAGCAATGTCAGCAGACGGCGTCGCTGCTGATGCACGCGCTCGGGCTCACAACTGTGGAATGCCGCGTGACGTTTCAGTCGCGCTTCGGTAAGGCCGAATGGCTGCAGCCTTATACGGCGCCGACGCTCAAGGAGCTCGGCGCGGCGGGTGTGCATCGCGCGGACGTGTTCTGTCCGGGCTTTACGGCGGATTGTCTGGAGACGATCGAGGAAATCGGCATGGAAGTGCGCGACGAATTCGTGCACGCGGGTGGGAAAGTTTTTCACGCCATTCCCTGCCTGAACGCGTCGTCCGCGTGGATCGCGGCGCTCGGCGAGATCGTCGCGCAGCATCTGCAAGGCTGGCCGGTGCAGGTGAGCGCGCCGCAAAGCGCGTCCGTTGCGTGAATTTTTCCGTATCCGGCATGCAATCTGCATTCGTGTATCGGCTCATGGCGTCTGGAAGCGCCTGAAGAAGGACTGATGAACTACAAGATTTCTACCGAACCGGGCGCTCGTTTGCGCATCGACAAATGGCTGTGGGCGGCGCGCTTCTTCAAGACGCGTTCGCTGGCAACCGATGCCGTCGAGAAGGGCCGGGTGCGGATCGGCGGCGCGACGGTGAAGCCGGCCAAAGATGTGCGGGTCGGCGATCTGGTCGAGATCGAGATCGAACGGATTGTGTGGCAGATCCAGGTGCTCGGCGTGTGCGACGTGCGCGGGCCAGCGAGCGTCGCGCAGACGCTTTACGTGGAAACCGAAGAGGGCAGGCAGAAACGCCAGCAGGAGAACGAGCGGCGCAAGACCTATCGCGAGCCAGCCGCCGAATTGCAAGGGCGGCCGACCAAGCGCGACCGGCGCGTCATGGACAAATTTTCGCGTGAGGGTTGAACAGCTGTTCCATCGTCGCATGAACGCCACCATATTCGGTGGTGTGTTCGTTGACGACGCCCGACATGCAGATGGTCGTGGTGCCTGCGATGAGTACCAATGCGACCACCGATATAGCGAAGGTCAGTTTCACGGTACTCCCCCATGGAGATTGCAAGCGGAAACGGGCGATTCAGCTGGTAGTAAGCCGTACGTCAGATTAGGGTTAACGTGCCTTTTCGGACGCTTTAGTTGAGTTTAAGACACTCGCGCAGCGCGCTCAATCTCAATATGATGTCGCGCTCGAAATGCTTGTTAGGCCAGATTTCCGGGCCCCTGCAAGGTGCAAAAAGCATCGGCGGGAGCCTTGAAATACGGCGTACGCACCCTTACTTGGACCGTTGATGCGCGGCCGGCATGTTGTATCGGCACCACGCTCATCGCGCGAGTCCCGTTAAACTGCCGCCGTTTCTTGGCCATATCTATTTGAATTTCAGCGACATGGAAAACACGCAAGAGAATCCGACGAGCCAGAATCCCACGCCCGCCGACGAAGTCGCGCGCCAGGCCGCAGAGGCCGCATCGGGCGAGCCGCAGGCTCAGGCGCAACAGCCCGACGCAACTGCCGGCGCACAGCAAGCCGAAACGTCTGGCGTCGAAGCCGCGCTGGCCGAAACGCAGGCGAAGCTGGCCGAAATGCAGGAAAACTTCCTGCGCGCCAAAGCGGAGACGGAGAACGTTCGCCGCCGCGGTCAGGAAGACGTCGCGAAGGCGCACAAGTTCGCCATCGAGAGCTTTGCCGAACATCTGCTGCCCGTCGTCGACAGCCTCGAAGCTGCCGTCACGCACTCCTCCGACGATCTCGTGAAGGTCCGCGAAGGCGTCGAGCTGACGCTGCGCCAGCTGACGGGCGCGCTGGAGAGGGGCAAGGTTGTTGCTCTCAATCCCGTTGGCGAGAAGTTCGATCCGCATCGCCATCAGGCCATTTCGATGGTCCCGGCCGACCAGGAGCCGAACACTGTGGTCGCCGTGCTGCAAAAGGGCTATGTGATCGCCGACCGCGTGCTGCGTCCGGCGCTGGTCACGGTCGCGGCGCCGAAGTAAGCGGCGCTCGCACCGCCATGGCCGGCATTCCCGTCGACAGCACTGCGTTCGCGGACTTCGACATGCAGGTACTCACGGCAGATACCTTCGACGCCGGCATTCAGTCGGTGGGCGACGACCTGGCCGTGGTGTTCTTCTGGGGGCTGGACTGCTTCAACTGCGAAATCGCGAAGAAGGCGATGCTCGCGCAGCCGGACGCGATCCGCGCGCTCGGGCTGCGCTGGTTTCACAGCAATGTGTACGAGCATCGCGAGCTGGGCCGGCGCTTCCAGCTGCATGGCGTGCCGACGTGGTTCTTCTTTCACCGGGGCAAGCGTCTCGGGCGGGCGACGGGCTGGCATGGGCTGGCACAATTCGAAGCGGCCGTCGCCGCGGCGCGTGAGAAAATCCGCGCGGCTGCGGTAGGGGCGGCCGGCGTCGGAGCGAGTGGCGAAGACGCAATCGGCGGCTAGTCGATTGAAAAAATTTAATGACCGCATCGCATTAAGGGTCTTGAAAACGATGCGACTGCACTTATGTTGAGTGCAGGATGAATTTCAGGGCGGGACGCCCGGTGGCCGGATCGGCCAGCCAGCGATGCCCGCAGCGATCAAAGTCAGGAGATTAGTAAAAATGGGCAAAATCATCGGCATCGACCTCGGCACCACGAATTCGTGCGTGGCGCTGATGGAAGGCAATCAGGTCAAGGTGATCGAGAACTCGGAAGGTGCGCGCACCACGCCGTCGATCATCGCTTACATGGACGACAACGAAGTCCTCGTCGGCGCGCCCGCCAAGCGTCAGTCGGTCACCAATCCGCGTAACACGCTGTATGCGGTCAAGCGCCTGATCGGCCGCCGCTTCGAAGAAAAAGAAGTGCAAAAGGACATCGGCCTGATGCCCTACAAGATCGTCAAGCACGACAACGGCGATGCCTGGGTCGAAGCGCATGGGCAAAAGCTCGCGCCGTCGCAGATCTCGGCGGAAGTGCTGCGCAAGATGAAGAAGACGGCTGAAGACTACCTCGGCGAGGAAGTCACGGAAGCTGTGATCACGGTTCCCGCGTACTTCAACGACAGCCAGCGTCAAGCCACGAAAGATGCAGGCCGCATTGCCGGTCTGGAAGTGAAGCGGATCATCAACGAACCGACGGCTGCTGCGCTCGCCTTCGGCCTCGACAAAGCCGAAAAGGGCGACCGCAAGATTGCGGTGTTCGACCTGGGCGGCGGCACGTTCGACATCTCGATCATCGAAATCGCGGACGTCGACGGCGAAATGCAGTTCGAAGTGCTGTCGACGAACGGTGACACGTTCCTCGGCGGTGAAGACTTCGACCAGCGCATCATCGACTACATCATCGGCGAGTTCAAGAAAGAGCAAGGCGTCGATCTGTCGAAGGACGTGCTCGCGCTGCAACGCCTGAAGGAAGCGGCTGAAAAGGCGAAGATCGAACTGTCGTCGGGTCAGCAGACGGAAATCAACCTGCCGTACATCACGGCGGACGCATCGGGTCCGAAGCACTTGAACCTGAAGATCACGCGCGCCAAGCTGGAAGCGCTGGTCGAGGACCTGATCGAGCGCACGATCGAACCGTGCCGCGTCGCGATCAAGGACGCAGGCGTGAAGGTGAGCGACATCGACGACGTGATTCTCGTCGGCGGCCAGACGCGTATGCCGAAGGTGCAGGAGAAGGTCAAGGAATTCTTTGGCAAGGAACCGCGCCGTGACGTGAACCCGGACGAAGCCGTTGCTGTCGGCGCGGCGATCCAGGGCCAGGTGCTGTCGGGCGACCGCAAGGACGTGCTGCTGCTGGACGTGACGCCGCTGTCACTGGGCATTGAAACGCTCGGCGGCGTGATGACGAAGATGATCAACAAGAACACCACGATCCCGACGAAGCACGCTCAGGTGTACTCGACGGCGGACGACAATCAGGGCGCCGTGACGATCAAGGTGTTCCAGGGCGAGCGCGAAATGGCAGCGGGCAACAAGCTGCTGGGCGAGTTCAATCTGGAAGGCATTCCGCCCGCACCGCGTGGCGTGCCGCAGATCGAAGTGAGCTTCGACATCGACGCGAACGGCATTCTGCACGTCGGCGCGAAGGACAAGGCGACGGGCAAGGAAAACCGCATCACGATCAAGGCGAACTCGGGTCTGACCGAAGCCGAAATCGAAAAGATGGTGAAGGACGCGGAAGCGAACGCGGAAGAAGATCACAAGCTGCGTGAACTGGCCGACGCCCGCAACCAGGGCGATGCGCTGGTGCACAGCACGAAGAAGGCGCTCACCGAGTACGGCGACAAGCTGGACGCGGGCGAGAAGGAAAAGATCGAAGCCGCGCTGAAGGACCTCGAAGAAACGCTGAAGAGCGGTTCGAGCGACAAGGCTGCGATCGAAGCGAAGATCGAGACGGTTGCAACGGCCTCGCAGAAGCTCGGCGAAAAGATGTACGCCGACATGCAGGCGCAAGGTGCAGCGGGCGCGGCAGGTGCGGGCGCAGCCGGTGCGGAAGCAGCGGCCGGCCAAAGCCAGCAGGCCGACGACGTCGTCGACGCCGAGTTCAAGGAAGTAAAGAAGGACTAAGCCGGGTTGCTATCTGACCGCAAGGCTGCGCATGTCATCCGTGCGCAGCCCGGCTGCAAAGGGTTGAGCGCCTCCATGGCGTCTGAACCGATCACGCGCCTGGCGAGCCTTTCGGCTCTCCGGGCACATTTGTTTTATGGAGGGCGCGGCTTTTGACCCGTAATTGCGGTCGAGGCCAGAGCCTTACGAGTCGCGAGACTCCAGCATTCAAGAGGAGCCGCCGCGCCGCATCGCGCGGATGGCGTTGAACCGATATGGCGAAACGGGATTACTACGAGATTCTGGGCGTTGCAAAGAACGCGAGCGACGACGAAATCAAGAAGGCTTATCGCAAGCTCGCGATGAAGCACCACCCTGACCGCAATCCGGGCAACAAGGATGCGGAAGAGCATTTCAAAGAGGTGAAGGAAGCCTATGAAATGCTGTCGGATTCGCAAAAGCGTGCAGCGTACGACCAGTACGGCCACGCTGGCGTCGATCCGAACATGGCGGGTGCGGGCGCCCAGGGTTTCGGCGGTTTTGCCGACGCATTCGGCGATATCTTCGGCGACATCTTTGGCCAGGCAGCGGCCGGTGGGCGCGGCGGCCGCGGCGGTCCGCAGGTGTATCGCGGCGCCGATCTGCGCTACAGCATGGAAATCACGCTCGAGCAGGCCGCACACGGCTACGACACGCAGATCCGCGTGCCGAGCTGGGTGTCATGCGAAATCTGTCACGGTTCGGGCGCGAAGCCGGGCACGAAGCCGGAAACCTGCCCGACCTGTAACGGCTCGGGCGCGGTGCGGATGTCGCAAGGTTTCTTCAGCATCCAGCAGACGTGTCCGAAGTGCCACGGCACGGGCACCTACATTCCCGAGCCTTGCACGCACTGCCACGGCGCGGGCAAGACCAAGGAAACCAAGACGCTGGAAGTGAAGATTCCGGCGGGCATCGACGACGGCATGCGTATCCGTTCGGCTGGCAACGGCGAGCCGGGCATCAACGGCGGTCCGTCGGGCGACCTGTACGTCGAGATTCACATCAAGGCGCACGCCGTGTTCGAGCGCGACGGCGACGATCTGCATTGCCAGATGCCGATTCCGTTCACGAAGGCGGCGCTGGGCGGCGAGATCGAAGTGCCGACGCTTGCCGGCCGCGCGAGCTTCACGGTGCCGGAAGGCACGCAGTCGGGCAAGACGTTCCGGCTGCGCGGCAAGGGCATCAAGGGTTTGCGTTCGAGCATCGCGGGCGATCTGTACGTGCATGTTCAGGTGGAAACGCCTGTCAAGCTCACGGAACCGCAGCGCGACCTGTTGCAACAGTTCGAGAAGTCGCTCGTGGAAGGCGGCGCGCGTCACAGCCCGCAGAGCAAGAGCTGGTTCGACCGCGTCAAGAGCTTTTTCGACTAACGAGTTCTGACGTTGGCGGTATGCATGGCGGCTCAGGAAACAGCGGCTCACGAAGGAAGCTCCGTGTTCGCGTTGCTCGACGACTGCGACTCGACTGCGAGTCGCCGTTCGAGCCGGCTGTACACGGGGTTTCGTCGCGAGCACGTTTGCACTGACCGCGCGCAGCTGGACGCCGTCTGCGAGGCGGCTTCGGCCGATATCGACAGCGGGCTGTTCGCCGTCGTACTGGCCGACTACGAATTTGGACAGGCTTTGCAGCAGAAGACGCAGCGTGCCAATGGCACGCTGCGTTTTTTATTGTTCGACACGTGCCGGAAGATGTCGCGCGACGAGGTCGACACATGGCTCGCGCTCTACGACAGCGCGGCCGTCGAGCCTTCGGTGGCGGGCATCGGCGGCGTTCATGCGAGCGTCGATGAAACGCAGTTCACGCAGGCCATCGGCGCGATTCACGACGCGCTGCGCGCCGGCGACTCCTATCAGATCAACTACACCTACCGGCTGTACTTCGACGTGTTCGGCACGCCCGCCGCGCTGTTCCGGCGGCTGCGCGCGCGGCAGTCGGTTCACTACGGCGCGCTGATCGCGTTACCCGACGACCGCTGGGTCGTGTCGTGCTCGCCGGAGCTGTTCGTCGAGAAGAAGGGCGCTTCGTTGCGCACGCGGCCGATGAAGGGCACCGCGGCGCGTTCGTCGGATGCGCAGCGGGATCGCGCGGCTGCCGAGTTCCTCGCCAGTGATCCGAAGAACCGCGCGGAAAACGTGATGATCGTCGATCTGCTGCGCAACGATCTGTCGCGAATCGCTGAAACCGGCACGGTGAAAACGCCTGCGCTGTTTTCGATCGAGCCATATCAGTCGTTGTGGCAGATGACGTCGACCGTGACGGCGACGTTGCAGGCGCGCACGTCGTTTGCCGAGGTGCTGCGCGCGCTCTTCCCGTGCGGCTCGATTACGGGCGCGCCCAAGCACAAGACGATGCAGTTGATCGAGCAACTCGAATCCACGCCGCGCGGGCTGTACACGGGTGCAATCGGCTGGCTTGACGCCCAGCCGGATCTCGGCGAGACAGTCGGCAAGCAGTGCGGCGATTTCTGTCTGTCGGTGGCGATCCGCACGCTGACGCTCGGCGCCGTCACACCGGACGGAGCGCGGCACGGCGAAATGGGCATCGGCGCGGGCATCGTGCTCGATAGCGTGGCGCAGGACGAATACGCGGAGTGCAAATTGAAAGCACGTTTCCTGACGGAAGCCGACCCGGGATTCCAGCTGTTCGAAACGATGTATGCAACGCGTGAAGGCGGCGTGCGGCATCTCGACCGGCATCTCGCACGGCTTGGCCATAGCGCGCGGTGGCTGGGCTTCGCGTTCGACGAAGACAGCGTGCGCGCGCAACTCGTTGCGCAATGTGCGGCGCTGCGCAACGCCACGCCGCACCGGATGCGGCTGACGCTGGATAAAGCCGGCGCGGCGGAGATCACGTGTGCGCCGCTCGTGCCGCAGACGGAAGAAGTGGTCGGCGTGCTGCTCGGCCCCGATCACGGTTTCGCGACGATGCAGGCGTCCGATCCGCTGCTGCTGCACAAGACGACGCGTCGCGCGGAATACGATCGCGGCTGGCGCGAAGCCGAATCGCACGATGCGTTCGACACGTTGTTCTTCAACGAACGCGGCGAGCTGACCGAGGGCGGTCGGTCAAACGTTTTCGTGATGCTGGATGGACGATGGTGGACGCCGCCCTTGTCGTCGGGCGTGTTGCCGGGCGTGATGCGTGGTGTGCTGCTGGACGATCCCGACATGCAAGCCGGCGAACGGGTGCTGACTCGGGAAAATGTGTTGAATGCGCAAGCGCTGCTACTCTGCAATGCGCTGCGTGGGGCGTTGCCGGCGCGGATTATTGCTTGAATGGTTTAGCCGGCAACGTGGCAGGAACTCGCATCAGGCGTGATGCCGGTGAAACAGGCGACCGATCCACGCGGCGAGGCGGGCATGCCAGGTGGCGTCGTATTCGTGGGGATGATTGCCGTGGTCACGGATGCGCGTGACGTCGATCAGGCAGAAGGGGCTCATGTTCGTATCTCCGTTGGCGCGCGTTGAGCGCGTTGAAAGGAGAACGAAGATAGACGACACGGATTGCAGGTCGAATCGGACCGGTCTTAAAGATGTTCGGGCGGCTCCGCACACATCCCCAATGAAAAGCGGCGCATCGAAGCGCCGCCGGAATCAATCAGAACGTGTGCTCAGGGCCAGGAAACGTACCGTCCTTGACGGCCCGCACGTACGCCTCGACGGCAGCGAGAATGCTCGGCTGCCCCTGCATGAAATCTTTCACGAAACGCGGACGCTTGCCGGGGAAAATGCCGAGCATGTCGTGCAGCACCAGCACCTGACCCGAACACTCGACGCCCGCACCGATGCCGATCGTCGGAATGCGCAACTGTTTCGTGACTTCGGAGGCGAGCAGCGTCGGCATCGCTTCCATCACGAGCAGTTGCGCGCCTGCGTCCTGCATCGCGCGCGAATCGCGCAGCAACTGGGCCGCGCCCGCTTCCGTCTTACCTTGCACCTTGAAGCCGCCGAACGCGTGCACCGACTGCGGCGTGAGGCCGACGTGACCGCACACGGGCACCGAGCGCTCGACCAGAAAGCGTACCGTGTCCGCGAGCCATTCGCCGCCTTCGAGCTTCACCATCTGCGCGCCTGCCTGCATCAGCTTGACGGCGTTCGTGAATGCATCGGCGGGCGTGCCGTAGGTGCCGAACGGCATGTCGGCGACGATCAGCGCCGACGGTTTCGCACGCGCGACACAGGCCGTGTGATATGCGATTTCGTCGATCGTGACGGGCAGCGTCGTGCTCTGGCCTTGCAGCACGTTGCCGAGCGAATCTCCGATCAGCAGCGAATCGACGCCCGCGCGATCGAGCAGCGCCGCGAAGCTCGCGTCGTAGCACGTGAGCATCACGATCTTGTCGCCGGCTTCGCGCATCGCCTGGAGCTTCGGGACGGTGACGGCGCTGCGGCTCGTCTCCTGCAAATAGGTCATGGGTGATCCATTGGGAACGCGGCTACACGCTACAGCCAGACGCTATAGCGTGCCGCCTTTGACAAAGAATTCCTTGCGCCCGCGCATCGTTTCGATGCGCTCGACGAGCAAAGCAAGGTCCGCGTCGGATTCGAGCGGATTCAGGTGTTCGGCGCTGACCGTGAGAACGGGCGCACCGTCGTAGTGATAGAAGAAGTCGTTGTATGCGTCGCACAGCGAGCGCAGGTACGCATCCGAAATCTGCAGTTCCATCGGCACCGCGCGCTTTTGAATGCGCGAGAACAGCACTTCGGGACTCGCCTGCAGATAGATGATCAGATCCGGCGACGGACCGGGCACATCCAGCTTCGCCGCGAGCGCGCGATACAGCGGGTACTCGTCGTCCTCTAGCGTCAGACGCGCGAAGATGTCGTTCTTCTGCGTCATGAAATCGGTGATGAGCGGCGTGCCTGCCGTGCGCAGCGCGCTGATGTCCTGCACCTGCTGCGCGCGCTGCAGCGCGAAGCTCAGCTGCGCGGGCAGTGCATAGCGCGACGTGTCACGATAGAAGCGCTCGAGAAACGGATTGTCCTGCGGACGCTCGAACAACTCGTGCATCGACCAGCGTTGCGCGAGCAGGCGCGCAAGCGACGTCTTGCCGACGCCGATCGGCCCTTCGATCGTCAGATAGCCGTGCGGCGGACGCAGGTGGGGCGCCGTGACGGTGAGCGGCGGGGCGGACATCGGCAGGGAGTTCATGGGCAGCCGCCCTTGGGCGTATCGTTCCTGGCGTCTTCCGTGCGGAATGCATCGGCCGCGTTGGGGGCGACGCATTGGCACGGAGATTTCATCTTTTCGATGCGCTGATCGGCGACGGCTGCCAGAAACGCATCGGCGCGGCCGCGTTGCGGGATGATCAGCGCGGGTTCGATTTCGACGAGCGGCACGAGCACGAACGCACGCTCCGTCATGCGCGGATGCGGCACGATCAGATCGGGTTCGTCGATGGCGTGTTCGCCAAACAGCAGAATGTCGAGATCGAGCGTACGCGGCGCGTTGCGAAAGGGGCGCTCTCGGCCGAAGTGAAGCTCGATCTTGTGACACAGCGCGAGCAGATGGCGCACGGGCAGCGCGGTCTCGAGCTTGACGACGAGATTCAGATAATCGTCGCCGCCCGCGTCGATCGGGGCCGTTCTATAAAGGCTCGATTTCGCGAGCACGGTGACGGTGTGCTGTTGTGCGAGACACACCACCGCGTCTTTCAGGGTCTGGCGCGCGTCCCCGAGGTTCGCGCCGAGGCCGAGATAGGCAACCGTCATGGCATAACTTCCTGCAACTTGCGTTCGACGGCGCGCGCCGGAAACGCGTCAGTCCTCATGCGGGCCGTCGTGGCTCGCATCGTCTTCTGCGCGGTTTCCTGAAGCCGTGCCGCCCTCCATTCCGTCGCCCTGTTTGCTGCGGTTTCGGCTGCTGCTACGCCGCCGTCGTTTTCTGGGCGCCCGGTCCTTCCCGCCTTGCGTAAGCAGTGCCTCGCGTGCGGCGATGTCTCCTTCGATGAACTCCGTCCACCACGAACCAACCGACTCATCCAGTTCGCCCGATTCGCAGCGCAACAGGAGGAAATCATACCCCGCTCTAAATCTTTGGTGTTCGAGCAGCTTCAGCGCGCTGCGGCCCGAGCGCTTTTCGAGGCGATGCTGCAGGCCCCAGATCTCGCGCATATCCGACGAGAAGCGCTTGTGAATGGCGAGCTTCTCGGTCTGCATGTCGAGCACGTCGTCCATCGCGCGATGCAGCGCAGGGACCGGGAATTCGCCGTTCGCCTCGTACTGCTGCCAGCGTTGCTGCATGTCGTGCCACAGCAGCGTGGCGAACAGGAAGCCCGGCGACACCGGCTTGCCCGCACGCACGCGCGCGTCGGTGTTGTTCAACGCGAGCGTGATGAACTTCTCGCCGTGCGGCTGTTCGAGCACGACGTCGAGCAGCGGCAACAGACCGTGATGCAGCCCTTCCTTGCGCAGACGCTGCAGGCACGCGAGCGCATGGCCCGACAGCAGCAGCTTGAGCATCTCGTCGAACAGACGCGCGGCGGGCACGTTGTTGATCAGATCGGCGAGTTCGGTGATGGGCGCGCGCGTCGCTTCGTCGATATCGAAATCGAGCTTTGCAGCGAAGCGCACGACGCGCAGCATGCGTACCGGGTCTTCGCGATAGCGTGTTGCCGGATCGCCGATCATGCGCAGCAAGCGTGCGCGCACATCGGCCATGCCGTTGTGATAGTCGAGCACGGTTTGCGTCGCGGGATCGTAGTACATCGCGTTGACAGTGAAGTCGCGGCGCGTGGCGTCTTCGTGCTGCTCGCCCCAGACGTTGTCGCGCAGCACGCGGCCGCTTGCATCGACGGCATGCGTGCGACGGTCCAGCTCGTCGCGCTTCAGGCGGCGCGGCGGCGGGGCGTCGGCGTCAGCGGGCGGGGCGTCCACGAGTGCGCGGAACGTCGACGTTTCGATGATTTCCTGGCCGAACTGTACGTGCACGATCTGGAAGCGCCGCCCGATGATGCGCGCGCGGCGGAACAGCTTCTGCACCTGTTCGGGCGTGGCGTCCGTGGCGACATCGAAGTCCTTCGGCGCGATGCCTAGCAGCAGATCGCGCACGGCGCCGCCCACGATGAATGCGCGAAAGCCCGCCTGTTGCAGGCCTTCCGTCACGCGGATCGCGTTGCGCGAAATCAGCGACGGGTCGATGCCGTGAATGTCCGACGAGATGATGACGGGTGCGTCCGGCTCGGGCACGGCTGCTGGGGCCGGCTTGCGACGCGTACCTCCCTTCGACGCTGCAGCGCTGCCTTTCGATGATGTACGGGGCGCGCGGCTGGTGTGTGCACGATCTTCCGGCACAGCGTAGTCGTCTGCTTCTGTGGGCGGCGCGGCTTCGTCAGCGGGCTCTGCGTCCTGTCCGAACAGCTTGCGAATGAGTTTCTTGATCACGAGGGTTGAAAGAGTTCGAGGATGCGCCAGCCATGCTTCTGAGCATGCGCGCGTAGCGTGTCGTCCGGGTTGGTCGCGATCGGGTCGGTGACCTTTTCGAGCAGCGGGATGTCGTTATGCGAATCGCTGTAGAAATAACTGCGTTCGAAGTCCGACCATGTTTTGCCCAGCGATGTGAGCCATTCTTCCGTGCGCACGATCTTGCCTTCACGGTAGCTCGGCGTGCCTTTCGGGTAGCCGGTGTAGTCCGATGCCGGGTGACCGTCGATCGTCTCCACCTCGCACGCGATCAGCTTCTCGACGCCGAAGACTTCGGCGATCGGCGCGGTGATGAATTCGTTGGTCGCGGTGACCATGCAGCACAGGTCACCCGCGTCTCGATGCTTGCGCACCAGTTCCATCGCGGCGGGCACGATGGCGGGTTTGATGACCTCATGCATGTACTGGTCGTGCCACGTTTTCAACTGCGAGCGCGGGTATTTCGCCAGCGGCGTCAGCATCGCGACCAGATAGGCATGAATGTCGAGCTTGCCGGCCTTGTAGTCGGCAAAGAAGCGATCGTTTTCACGCGCGAAACTTTCGGCTTCGACAATGCCGAGTTTCACCATGAAGCGGCCCCATTCGTGGTCGCTGTCGGTGGGGATGAGCGTGTGATCGAGGTCGAAGAGAGCGAGGTTAGCCATGGGGGACTATTTTACTTGAAGCGGATGATGAGACCTGGACAGCCGCGCGACGCGGGGCCTCGACCGTGCCGCTCGCAGTGCTGGCGCCGTCGGGCGACGCGAGCATCGTGCGCAAAAGCGGCAGCGTGACGGCGCGCTTCTGCTCGAGCGAAAAGCGGTCGAGCGCGTCGAGCAATGCCATCAGGCTCGGCATGTCGCGGCGGAAATGGGTGAGCAGATAAGCGGGCACGTCGTCGGCGAGATTGATGCCGCGTTCGCGTGCCGCGCGCTTCAGAACGGCCGCCTTGCCATCGTCGGCGAGCGGCGCGACATGGAACACGAGACCCCAGCCGAGGCGCGTGCGCAGGTCTTCGCGCACGTCGAGGCCCATCGGCGCGGCGTTGCCCGCGGCGACGAGCGCGCTGGTCGGATGAGCGCGTACTTCGTTGAACAGGTTGAACATCGCGATCTGCTGCGCGCCGGACAGGCGGTCGCAGTCGTCGATTGCATACAGCGCGACTGCGGGGTCGAAGGCGAAAGCCGCGAGGCTGCTCTGCGGGCCGGCGTAGCGCGCGTGGCCCGGCGGCGCTTCATGCACGAGCGCCTCCAGCAGATGCGTGCGGCCGCTGCCCGTCTCGCCCCAGGCGTAGAACGTGCGGTCCGCGACCGGGCCGGCCGCGAGCGCCGCGTCCAGCTCCCGCAGGCGCGTGACCAGCTCGGCGTTGGCGCCGGCGAAGAAGTTGTCGAATGTCGATGGCGGCGGGGTGCCGAGATCGAGCGTCAATTGGCGCGACACAATAGATAAGCCGTTAATGACCGATATGCGAACCGATAAGCGATCAGTTCTTGTAAAGCGAGCTCGACAGATAACTCTGCCGCAACTCGCGGAACGCGACAGACAGTATCGCGCTGACGGGCAGCGCGATCAGCACGCCGAAAAAGCCGAACAGCTGGCCGAACGCGAGCAGAGCGAAGATCACCGCGAGCGGATGCAGCCCGATCCGTTCGCCGACGAGCCGCGGCGTCAGGAAGAAACTTTCGAGTATCTGTCCGATGCCGTAGATCACCGCGACGGCGCCGAACCCGTACCAGTCGCCGAATTGCAGCAGCGCGGCGAGGAGCGCGAGCGCGAGGCCCGTCGCGAAGCCAATATACGGAATGAAGACGGCGAGCCCCGTGAAGATGCCCACGGGCAGCGCGATCTCGAACCCGGCGATATACAGCGCGACCGCATAGAACACGGCGAGCACGCCCATCACGAGCAACTGGCCGCGCAGATATTGCGACAGCATGTGATCCATGTCGCGCGCGAGATGAATCGTCTTCGCGAAAAAGCGGCGCGGGATGAAGCCGCGCAGGCGCGTGAGCATCGCGTTCCAGTCGTACAGCAGATAGAACAGCACGAGCGGCACCATCACGACGTTGCCGACGACCGTGATCATCACGTTCGAACTGGTGCGAATCGAGGTCCACGCGTACAGCACGACCGTCTGCGCGCTGCCTTCAAGCTGACCCATCACCACGTCGCGGACGCTCGCGAAGTCGAGCGGATCGATGATGCCCAGCAACGCCAGCTTCGGCTGCAGCCAGCCATGCAGATGCGAGAAGAACGAGGGCACCTGCTGCTTGAGTTGCGGCACTTCTTTCTGGATGACGCCCAGCACGAGTAGCCCCAGCAGCGTGACGATCAAGGCGAAGAACAGGATCATCAGCAGTGCGGCGACGCCGCGCGGAACGCGTCGGCGGGTCATCCACGCGACGCCCGGCTGGAGGATATACGCGAGGATCGCGCCGAGCAGGAACGGCGTAAGCACGGGGCTCAACAGCCAGAGCAGAATGCCGACGGCAAGCGCAATGGCAAGCCAGATAAAGGCGCGGCGCTGATACGGCGTGAGGATCGGACTGTTTTGCTGCAAAATGGGTTTCCCAGGTGTCGTGTCGGCGTCTCAAATTCCAGCCGTGCGGCCGGCATCGGGTAAAATCGCATTTTACCGACCTTCGAGCTCTCCCCCCATGAATCAACCGAAATCCGCCCCGAATTCCCCTGATTCGGCCCAAGGTTTGTCGTATCGCGACGCGGGCGTGGACATCGACGCGGGCGATGCCCTCGTCGACGCGATCAAGCCCTTTGCCAAGAAGACGCTGCGCGACGGCGTGCTGGGCGGCATCGGTGGGTTCGGCGCGCTGTTCGAAGTGCCGAAGAAGTACAAGGAACCGGTGCTCGTATCGGGCACGGACGGCGTCGGCACGAAGCTGAAGCTGGCGTTTCAGCTGAACAAGCATGACACAGTCGGCCAGGATCTCGTCGCGATGAGCGTGAACGACATTCTGGTGCAGGGTGCCGAGCCGCTGTTTTTCCTCGACTACTTCGCGTGCGGCAAGCTGGACGTCGGCACGGCCGCGACGGTCGTGAAGGGCATTGCGCAGGGCTGCGAGCTGGCTGGCTGCGCGCTGATCGGCGGCGAAACGGCGGAAATGCCGGGCATGTATCCGGATGGCGAGTATGACCTGGCGGGTTTTGCCGTCGGCGCAGTCGAAAAGAGCAAGATCATCGACGGCAGCAAGATCGTGCCGGGCGATGTGGTGCTGGGTCTTGCGTCGAGCGGTATTCATTCGAATGGGTTTTCGCTGGTGCGGAAGGTCATTGAGCGCGCTCAGCCGGATTTGAATGCTGATTTCGATGGGCGTTCGCTTGCTGATGCGTTGATGGCGCCTACGCATATTTATGTGAAGCCTTTGCTGGCGTTGATGCAGCAGCTCGAAGTGAAGGGTATGGCGCATATCACGGGCGGCGGTCTGGTTGAGAATATTCCGCGCGTGCTAAGAGAAGGCCTGACGGCCGAGCTGGATCATCGTGCGTGGCCGCTGCCGCCGCTGTTCGTATGGCTGCAGAAGCACGGTGGTGTGGCTGATGCGGAGATGCATCGGGTGTTCAATTGCGGGATCGGGATGGCTGTGATTGTTTCTGCTGCTGACGCGGATAAGGCGGCGGGGTTGCTTTCCGCCGCTGGCGAGCAGGTCTGGAAGATCGGTGTCGTGCGTGAGAGCAAGGAAGGCGAGGCGCAGACTGTAGTGGTTTGAGTTGCCTTTCAGGCAGCGTTTGGGAAGCCGTCCGGGAGTTGGGCGGCTTTTTGTTTTTCGCTTTTTGCACTTTGATGGGGGCGTTGCCGGTCGGTGTTTCAGGCTTTTCGCTGGCATCCGCGCAACGACTTACCCCTTCGAGCGTCGCCCCGGGTCTGTCATAGATTTTGTGTTCAGGGCATAGCATGTAGCTCAAGGAGCATGTATGCCACGCAAACCTAAGACGACTACCGAAGCGCAGACAGCGTTACCGTCCATTCCGAAGGAACTGATCGATCAGTTCGTGAAGGGACCCAT
>NZ_JAWRXV010001751.1:0-235 GCF_046534875.1 Paraburkholderia sp. SIMBA_054
GTGGGAGCGGCTTCAGCCGCGACCGCACGGTCCCGCAGGTCGCGGCTGAAGCCGCTCCTGCAGGGAGACATCAAGATACGGCGAGCGATGCCCCGAACTGCCGGGTGACAGCACCGGCAGGGAGGGGAAACAGGGCGGCGCTCCCGGACGCAAGCCAGCGCCACCCAGCCACCACCCATGCGCGCCCCCGATGAACAATCAACCCTCGAACGGCGCCGCCCCCAGCGACTCCACC
>NZ_JAWRXV010001752.1:0-235 GCF_046534875.1 Paraburkholderia sp. SIMBA_054
GCACTGAACACCGTGCAGGCCACCCTGCCGGGCATGCGCGAACAGCGCTTCGGCCGCATCGTCAACGTCGGCACCAACCTGTTCCAGAACCCGGTCGTGCCCTATCACGACTACACCGCCGCCAAGGCCGCCCTGCTCTCGCTGACCCGTACCCTGGCCGGCGACCTCGGCCCGGACGGCATCACCGTCAACATGGTCTCCGGTGGCCTGCTGCGCACCACCGACGCCAGCGCCG
>NZ_JAWRXV010001753.1:0-235 GCF_046534875.1 Paraburkholderia sp. SIMBA_054
CCGGACAGATACCAGCGCGTGGGATTCGGCGCCTCGATTCGCACGCCGAGTTCTTCGATGAGCGGCCGCGCCACCGCGAGCAGCGCGCTGGCTTCTTCGTCCGAGAGTTCGAGCGACGCCGGATCGATCAGCACCAGATGGTCATGCGCGATGCGCACGTGCACCGGCTGCACGCAGGCCCAGGTGGCGTCGCCGGGATCGCCGCCGTCGGCGCGCAGCATGTACGGGGCGAGCG
>NZ_JAWRXV010001754.1:0-235 GCF_046534875.1 Paraburkholderia sp. SIMBA_054
ATACCAACACCGTAAACTGATCAGTGCCGTTAAAATTTAAATTCGGTTGATAGTTAAAGGTTCCATCTGCATTCACCACGGCTACTCCGTTGCCAGGTGCTGTCTGCAGGCTGAACGTTAACGAATTTCCATCTGGATCTACTGCCACGATTTGATTGATTAACGTGCTGTCTTCCGCAATGATAAAGCTGACATTGGACGTAATTGGAGGATCATTTACGGGTATGACATTGAT
>NZ_JAWRXV010001755.1:0-235 GCF_046534875.1 Paraburkholderia sp. SIMBA_054
TAGTAATCTGTACTAACGCCTTTAAGGATATTTATATTTATGGATTAGTAGTGCTTTTATTTGTGGTTACCTAGATTAGTTATAGAATACCGTATTATAGGTATGTATATAATATATCATATTTTCACATGGACAAATAAATATAAATTTCTATTTATAAAGATATAAAGTACTTAGGTATTACTTTTCAAGAATACATCATATGTTTAAGTAGAAATGAAAGTGTATTGAAGGG
>NZ_JAWRXV010001756.1:0-235 GCF_046534875.1 Paraburkholderia sp. SIMBA_054
GGTGGAAATAAAGGATACCCACGACATAGGAGGCGATCCCGAAGAAAGCGGCATGACCGAAGGAAACCATCCCGCCATAGCCGAGGATCAGATTGAGACTGGCCGCGGCTATGGCATAGATCATGATCCGGGCGACAAGGCTGGATGCAGCCGTCTGCCCCAGCGCTTCGGCCCCAAAGGGGAAAAGTGCAAGCGCCGCGCAGCCGAGGAAAACAAACAGCATACGATATGACAT
>NZ_JAWRXV010001757.1:0-234 GCF_046534875.1 Paraburkholderia sp. SIMBA_054
TGGATCGAAGAAGTGCAGCCTGATGCCGTCGTTTCACTAGGGTTGGCAGCTGGCCGTTATAAAATAACGCCAGAGCGGATCGCGTTGAATGTCAAGGACGGCGACCAGGACAATGAAGGCTACCAGCCGGTCGATGAACCGATTTCAGCAGAGGGGCCGGATGCTTATCTGTCGACTTTACCGGTGCGCAAAATGACGCAAGCGCTTATAGAGGCAGGGCTTCCGGCAGAAATC
>NZ_JAWRXV010001758.1:0-234 GCF_046534875.1 Paraburkholderia sp. SIMBA_054
GCGAATTCCGAGATCGCCCAGTCCACCGCCGCCGACTGTTCCTGCCATCGCCGAGTACCCGACAAGGCTGACAAGCGTAACTGTTTGCCCCGCAATGATCCCGGGTAGCACTTCAGGCAAGAGCACCTTGAAGATGATCTGAATTGGCGTTGCACCCATGCTCTCGGCAGCTTCGATCAGGCTCTGGTCCACCTCACGCATCGCCGTTTCGGCGAGCCGTGCGTAGAGAGGTGC
>NZ_JAWRXV010001759.1:0-234 GCF_046534875.1 Paraburkholderia sp. SIMBA_054
GTGATTCTCATCGAGCCGGGCGAACGCCACGACGGGCAGGCGGTCGCCGCGGACGGTTTTGCCTATAACATGCTTTATATGCCGCAATCGCTGGTCAGAAGCGCGATGGGTGGCAATGATGCGTATATCGGTTTTCGCGAGACGCTGGCCGATGACGGACAGTTGTTTCATGCGGTCGCCCGCGCCTGCGAGGCAATCTTCCTCGAAGCGCCGCGCCTGATGATTGAAGACTGC
>NZ_JAWRXV010001760.1:0-234 GCF_046534875.1 Paraburkholderia sp. SIMBA_054
GTTCGGGCACCTCCTCCAGCCGGACCAGGCGGCGCTCTTCCTGCTTCTGCCCGTAAAGGGTGGCGATGCGCGCCGGGTCCAGGCGCGCGGCGCGCAGTGCCTTGTGGCTGCCGGCATCGCGCAGCGCGCTGACGCGGCCACCGCCCAGGCTCACCTCGATGCGCCGCGCCGGCACCCGGCCGTCGACGTCGATGTAGCCACGGCTGGCGATCACGTAGCGTCCGCCGTCGCGCT
>NZ_JAWRXV010001761.1:0-234 GCF_046534875.1 Paraburkholderia sp. SIMBA_054
CTCGGTTGTACCAATAGCTGCTATCCCACGTCAGGACAATCGCTGCTACGCCTTGATCTATGATTCTTGTTTCCACTCTTTTTATGCGGACATAATCATCAAGCACCTCTCCATCTTCACTCATCATCTGAATGATTTGACGATCAGCAAGCAATGCATCGACGACTGTTTCTGCTGCATCATGCGCTTTTTCTGTATCGATATGAAATACTTTCACTTGCAGCGAATAAGATT
>NZ_JAWRXV010001762.1:0-234 GCF_046534875.1 Paraburkholderia sp. SIMBA_054
GGTCGTGCTCGATGCACCGACTGCACCGCTTGTCCCCGTGCCCGAAAAAGAACTCCAGCAATTGCATCTGCTCGCGCGCCGCGGCGATATGCAGGAAATCGCGCTGTGGGCGGAGCGCGTCGGCAGACATGCCCCGCATTACCACGCGTTCACCGCGCGGATTCTTTCTCTCGCGAAGGGCTATCAGTCCAAGACGCTGCTGCATCTTGTCGAAGAGCAACTCGAACGTCAGGC
>NZ_JAWRXV010001763.1:0-234 GCF_046534875.1 Paraburkholderia sp. SIMBA_054
GTTGCACGTTGAACCGCTTTATTACGGCTATGTCGACACAATCGACCACGTGCGCGACGAACGTTCGATGAAACTTGTGATCCATATCGAGACTTCAGCGCTCGATAATCACAAGGATGGATACCGTTCGGCATCTCATGAAGATCAGCAGATCGTCTCTCCCGGCGACCGCTTCTTCCAATACGCCTCTCTGGTGAAAACCGAGAAGCACGAAATCACTATGTGACCCCTCAT
>NZ_JAWRXV010001764.1:0-234 GCF_046534875.1 Paraburkholderia sp. SIMBA_054
GACCGATTTCACCGATCAGATCGGCGGCGGCATCGACAACTGGAATTTGCGTCAGCCGCTCGGCGTCGTGGCCGGCATCACGCCGTTCAATTTTCCTGTGATGGTGCCGATGTGGATGTTCCCGGTCGCGCTCGCTTGCGGCAACACGTTCGTGCTGAAGCCGTCCGAGCGCGATCCGTCGGCGTCGTTGCGCATTGCCGAGTTGTTGAAGGAAGCCGGCTTGCCCGATGGCGT
>NZ_JAWRXV010001765.1:0-234 GCF_046534875.1 Paraburkholderia sp. SIMBA_054
GTTATTGCTAAGAGACTTGCTCAGGGATTCGGCTTTTGAAACATTTCTAGTGGCGTGAGAGGAATGGCAGAATTGGAGTGGTGTTTGCCAGGTAGAGATTTCGTTCCAGGCGGAAGCTTGCTGAGGGGGCCGGCTTCAGCCGCTTCCTTCGCTATCGCTCAGTGCAGGGTCTTCAGCTCGTCCTGATCCCTCCAGCGTCACCGCCTTTCACTACATCTCTACTCATATAGTGGG
>NZ_JAWRXV010001766.1:0-234 GCF_046534875.1 Paraburkholderia sp. SIMBA_054
CCTTCTCCGCTTCCACGTTGCCATGCGCCTTGGCCTGCGCCACCGCGTAGTCGTAGCTGACCTGCTCGTTCTCGCGCACGTTGATCGCCTGGCCCACGCCGACGTAGGCGTAGAACAGGTCCGGGCGCTTGAGCGCGGCGCGCATCGACACGATCGTGCCCCAGCTGTGCCCCATCAGGATGAGCTTGGGCTTGTGGTAGCGCGCGCGCACCGCCTCGGCGATGGCGATCGCGT
>NZ_JAWRXV010001767.1:0-234 GCF_046534875.1 Paraburkholderia sp. SIMBA_054
CGGGTGACCTGCAGGATGTCCACGCCGTCATCGGTATGCGGCAGCGGCGGGAATGGCTGCGCCAGCTGGATGACTCGCAGGGCGGCCGCATCGAGAACCGGCACGCCGCTGGAAACCAGCACGCGGCTGCTTTCGACGCTGCCGTCGCGGCGCACGCCGACGGTGATCACCACCTTGCCGGCGAGGCGGCGCTGGCGGGCCTCGTCGGGATAGTTGAGGTTGCCGACCCGCTCG
>NZ_JAWRXV010001768.1:0-234 GCF_046534875.1 Paraburkholderia sp. SIMBA_054
CTATAATAAAAACCCGCAGCCCCTGAACGCATTGAGCGACACTTCGCTCATTCAGGGATTGCGGGTTTTCTCTTATACTTCTCTTGTGGCGGTCGAGCGGATTTCCTGCCGCCTTGCGTAAATATTCTTGATGATTGTTTTCACGACGGCATAGAACGGAATCGCCAGAATGATTCCCCAAATGCCCGCAATGTTCCCGGCTGCCAGGATCAAGGTGATGACGGTCAGCGGGTG
>NZ_JAWRXV010001769.1:0-234 GCF_046534875.1 Paraburkholderia sp. SIMBA_054
CTGCTCCAGAACGGCCAGCCGGTCCGCCTGATGCTGAAGGATATTGCCGCAGAAGACCTGCTGACGCTGAAGGGCCTGAACCTTCTCACCTCCAAGCCGGTTCTTTATGTCTGCAACGTCGCTGAAGGCGATGCGGCCAAGGGCAACGAGTATAGCGCTGCCGTCGACAAGATGGCCGAGGAACAGGGTGCCCAGACGGTCATCATTTCGGCTGCAATCGAAGCGGAAGTTGCG
>NZ_JAWRXV010001770.1:0-234 GCF_046534875.1 Paraburkholderia sp. SIMBA_054
GATTTTGCATTCGCATTTGCTTCCCATGCACTCATCGCATCCATACGTTGCTGCACTGCAAATAATTGTTCCTGTACTTTTTCATGACTTGGATCTTTTTCGATATTTAATAACGATTGTTCATAATCACGAAGAAGACGAATTAAAGGTGTATCACCATGGAACACTTGCTCTAATACTGTTAGTTTTTCATCAAACTCTGGTTGCTGTGATAAATAACTAATTGTATAACCA
>NZ_JAWRXV010001771.1:0-234 GCF_046534875.1 Paraburkholderia sp. SIMBA_054
GTCGCGATGACCGGCACATTCGCAAAGCCCTGAATTTGCCGCAATCGGCGGGTCGCTTCGAGTCCGTCCATATCCGCCATCACGACGTCGGTGACGATCAGCGCTGGACGTTCGCTCAAGATCCTCGCAAGTCCTTGCCGGCCGCCTGTCGCCTCGACGATCTGGAAGCCGAGCCGGCCGAGATACTCGACCATGACCGCGCGGTTCATCGCGACGTCGTCGATCACGACCACC
>NZ_JAWRXV010001772.1:0-234 GCF_046534875.1 Paraburkholderia sp. SIMBA_054
GCCCTGACTGCGAATCTGGGCCAGCTCGGTATCCGTCACGACGTGACACCCGGCAACTGAAACGAGAGCGACGACCACCAGCGCGAACCTGGCTACAGATGGGGAAAAAACCATGACAACCTCTCCTGACGACACGTCAACAGGTGCAGCGCCGGCCGCACCCGCCTACTTGAAAAGCTGGCGCGCTTACTTGTTGTAGTAGAAGTCTTTGACGTGCGACGCGTTGTCCTTCGT
>NZ_JAWRXV010001773.1:0-234 GCF_046534875.1 Paraburkholderia sp. SIMBA_054
CCAACCTCGTACTGGTCGGCCGGCCAGTAGCGCGAGGAGTCCGGCGTCAGCATCTCGTCCATGATGTACAGGCGGCCGTCGGCATCGGTGCCGAACTCGAACTTGGTGTCGGCCAGCAGGATGCCGCGCTCGGCGGCGAAGTCGGCCGCGAAACGGTAGATGCGCAGGGTGGCGTCGCGCACGCGCTCGGCCAGCTCGGCGCCGACGGTCTTGACCATCGCGTCGAAGTCGATG
>NZ_JAWRXV010000263.1:0-441 GCF_046534875.1 Paraburkholderia sp. SIMBA_054
CTGATCGAAACGCTCGCGGTCGGACAGTTCCTTGCTCTTGCGTGCCTTGTGGAACGCGAGACCCGTACCGGCCGGAATCAGACGGCCGACGATCACGTTTTCCTTCAGACCGCGCAGGTCGTCGCGCTTGCCCATGATCGCCGCTTCGGTCAGCACGCGGGTCGTTTCCTGGAACGACGCCGCCGAGATGAACGAATCGGTCGACAACGAGGCCTTCGTGATACCGAGCAGCACGTTTTCGTACGTTGCCGGACGCTTGTCTTCCGCGATCATACGGTCGTTTTCGTCGAGCATATCCGACCGCTCGACCTGTTCGCCCGGGATGAAACGCGTATCGCCGTTGTCCGTAATCTGCACGCGGCGCAGCATCTGACGAACAATCACTTCAATGTGCTTGTCGTTGATCTTCACGCCTTGCAGACGGTACACGTCCTGCACTTC
>NZ_JAWRXV010001774.1:0-234 GCF_046534875.1 Paraburkholderia sp. SIMBA_054
GTGCATTTGGCCGGGCGCTCAGGCGCGCCCGTAGGTGTCCTCGAAGCGCACGATGTCGTCCTCGCCCAGGTAACTGCCGGACTGCACCTCGATCAGTTCCAGCGGCAGCTTGCCAGGATTGCGCAGGCGATGGGTCACGCCCAGCGGGATGTAGGTGCTCTGGTTCTCGGTAAGCAGCAGCACGTCCTCGCCACGGGTGACCTCGGCGGTGCCGCTCACCACGATCCAGTGCTC
>NZ_JAWRXV010001775.1:0-234 GCF_046534875.1 Paraburkholderia sp. SIMBA_054
TGGGCTTCGTGCTGCTCGGTCTGCTGGCCGGCGTGGTCGATCACAAGACGACTGGTGCCGCGAGCGCGTATGGCTCGGCGATGTACTACAGCATCGTCTATCTGATCACGGGGTTGGGCACCTTCGGCGTCATCATGCTGCTCGCACGCCGCGAATTCGAAGCGGATACGCTCGACGACTTCAAGGGGCTGAACCAACGGAGCCCGGTGTTCGCGTTCGTCATGATGGTGATGA
>NZ_JAWRXV010001776.1:0-233 GCF_046534875.1 Paraburkholderia sp. SIMBA_054
GCTCGATACTTGGTGACTGGCGCAAAGTTGGGACGGCATGGCAACGCATGATGGTACTCCCGCTGGCCGGGCGTTCGGGGGAGCGTGAGGTAGTTACGCGCTAGCCTAGACGTAAAGCGGGCGGGTTATCCATATGAAAGCAAACGATCGCAAAACGTCACAAATTAACCGTGCAACAGCTTTCCTAAGGGCTGTTTCCTGGGTGAAACTGACGCACGAACGTCTGAGTAACT
>NZ_JAWRXV010001777.1:0-233 GCF_046534875.1 Paraburkholderia sp. SIMBA_054
GGCAGCCCTTTCCGTGCCGATGAGTGGCTGGCACGTCGTGACACGGCATATCCTGCCCAACTCCCTGCCACCGCTCATCGTCGTGGCAACTGTGCAAGTTGCTTCAGCCATTTCGCTGGAAGCCACGCTTTCATTTCTTGGTGTCGGCCTGCCGCCAACAGAGCCCTCCCTTGGAATGTTGATTGCCAATGGCTTCCAGTATCTTCTGTCGGGCCGCTACTGGATTTCCATCT
>NZ_JAWRXV010000264.1:0-440 GCF_046534875.1 Paraburkholderia sp. SIMBA_054
GGTCGAAGCTGCGCCAGGAATAGAGAGTCCTTTTGAGGGCGACTAAATAAGCTTCTTTGTGCCTTTAATAGGGGACTGTGCATTAGCAAAAATCAGATGATCGTATGCCGCAAGCTTGCCCTGGCATCGGGAAGTAAGGGTTGATCGGCGAATAGGAAAAAGCCAGGGACCGAGGTCCCTGGCTTTTATCTATTAAAAATTGAATGCTTCTCCATCAAACGGCACATGCAGCTTGGCAGAGAATCCTTGCTCAGCCGCAAAATTGTTCAGTTCTTCACGGGACAATGCCCAGTGGTTGACGGCTTCCATGTGGACGGCGATCAAAGTCGCTTGCGGTGCAGCTTCATGTGTTTTTTTCACATCTTCTTTGCCCATGACGAGCGAGCCGCCTTCGTTGAATTGGTTATCTCCGGCATTCAAGATGATGATGCCGGGCTGAT
>NZ_JAWRXV010001778.1:0-233 GCF_046534875.1 Paraburkholderia sp. SIMBA_054
ATAGAGCGTGAAAAACTAGATCTCCACAATGGAGACAACGTGCTTTGGGAACTATCTAAGCTGGCATTTTATAGATAATAAAACGAAGGGAAATTAATAATTAAAAAAGTATTGTTTTTTAATTTACATTAAGAAACTATATGATAAATAGGTCTGATATTATTTATTATAAATAATTATCAGACTTATTTATTAGTAATTTAGAAAATATGCAAAATAGCATTTCCAATAGT
>NZ_JAWRXV010001779.1:0-233 GCF_046534875.1 Paraburkholderia sp. SIMBA_054
CATTTCATTGAATTTTGCGCTAAATTTGTCTATTGTTTTTTCATGATGATAGCAAGTCTCAAGAAGCTGTTCAAATCCATATAATCTATCATGAAAAAAATCCCCTAGAATTCCAGAGGATTTTTTTCCATGTTGCTCTCAAGTATTATTAAGCGTATAATCATTATCTTTTAATTTCCCATCCAACCACTCATCAATTGCTCTGCTGTCATGACAGTAGCAAATTCATCATG
>NZ_JAWRXV010001780.1:0-233 GCF_046534875.1 Paraburkholderia sp. SIMBA_054
GCCAGCAACGCCACCCCGGCCACTGCCGATTTCAATAGAGATTGCATGTTCACTCCTCCCTTGTCCGGCACTCCCCGCCGGTTTGCGTTAACGCTTTACCTTCCGCCTGCTGTATTCCGGCGCTCCTCCAAGCGTTTTACCCGTGAATACATGCAGATCGTGGATCTTTTCAATAGAATGAAACATTCATAACAAATTCTCGTAGAATTATAATTCCATTTCTGGTAGCTCAT
>NZ_JAWRXV010000265.1:0-440 GCF_046534875.1 Paraburkholderia sp. SIMBA_054
GCGACGCGCCGCGCCGGCGCTGTTGACGAGCACGTCGATCGGGCCGACGGCCGTGCTCACTTCCTCGACGATGTCGGCGGCGCTATGCGGCTCATGCAGATCGGCGCGCGTGCGATGCACGTGCAAGCCTTCCTGCTTGAGCTGTTCGTAAGCGCGCGCCAGATTGGCGGGATCACGCGAAACGATTGCCACCTTCGCATCTTCCAGCGCGAAAGCCCGGGCGCACGCAAAGCCGATTCCCTTGCTGCCGCCCGTGATCAGCACCACTTTGTCTTTCAGCCCGAGATCCATTGTCGCCACCCGTTCGGAAGAATACCGATGACGATAGCAGATCGGCGGCGTCCGCGTGCTGACCGAGCCAGGCTGCGCGCGGTGTTTCTGGACGTGCCGATCGGACGAATCCGATTCATCGCTGGGACAATGTGTGCGCGTTTAGTTCG
>NZ_JAWRXV010001781.1:0-233 GCF_046534875.1 Paraburkholderia sp. SIMBA_054
GAGGGCGGCGCGATCATCTGCCCGGACGCGCGTACCTACCGGCGCATCGGCCACCTGAAGAACTTCGGCTTCGTCGACGAGACCACGGTCGTCGCGCCGGGCATCAACGGCAAGATGAGCGAGGTCAACGCCGCCTTCGGCCTGCTGCAGCTGCAGTACATCGACGCGGCGCTGGCGCGGCGCGCGCAGATCGATGCGCTGTACCGGCAGCGCCTGGAAGGACTGCCCGGCAT
>NZ_JAWRXV010001782.1:0-233 GCF_046534875.1 Paraburkholderia sp. SIMBA_054
GCCGGCTTGCGAGTCTCGCCTATTCGACGCAAAGCGTTAGTGCGTCGCTCGCGCGGGCCATCGACGAGGTATTGGTTGCGCGACAGGAAGGACGCACCACCGAAGACACCTACATTCGCCTCGACATTCAGACCTTTCAGGCGCAGCAGATCGCGATCGAGCAGACCTTGCAGGCGGCCACGCTGCTATTCGAAGTGGGCGGCGCGTCCGCGACCAGTGAAACGCGGCGCTTC
>NZ_JAWRXV010001783.1:0-233 GCF_046534875.1 Paraburkholderia sp. SIMBA_054
GAGCCTTGGCGGACAGGTCTTCGGTGTGGGCGATGTCTTTGATGGTCAGTGAGGTCATGGTAAGTCTCCTGGAGCTGTTTCTTTGTTTCGGGTTGGAAGTACGTTTGGCGAGCAAGGGGGAGAGCGCCGCTCTCCCCGGCGCTTAACTCACGCCTTGGCGAACTGCAGGCCGCCGAAGTTCTGGATCGTCGGGATCTCGACCTTCGTGTATGTGTCAGTCTGCGTGACCGGTG
>NZ_JAWRXV010001784.1:0-233 GCF_046534875.1 Paraburkholderia sp. SIMBA_054
GCGGACAACGCATCGAGAAGCCGCGCGACATGCGAATCGCTGCGTACTTCCTTGAGCACGACGTGTAGTGTCAGACGCTGGCAGCGGCCTGCCGCACGCGTCATTGCCGCGAGATCGAAGTCGGCGAAACTGAATTTTTCCGGGAACGCAAAGTACTCGGTGAGAAGCCGGTAAGCCGGATGCGATTTGGCCGGATAGTCGATTAGCGCGTCGTCTTCGTCAAAGCCTGCTTG
>NZ_JAWRXV010001785.1:0-233 GCF_046534875.1 Paraburkholderia sp. SIMBA_054
CGGCGATGCCTTCTGCTTCCGCCTGCTTCGGCAAAGTAAATTCGACTTTTTTGCCTTTCACTTCCACCGTTCCGGAGTCACGTGTGTAGATGCCGGACATGATTTTCATCAAGGTCGATTTGCCGGCGCCGTTCTCGCCCATCAAGGCGTGGATTTCACCTTTTTGCAATGAAAAATGCACGTTTTTCAAGACGGCATTGCCGCTGAACGATTTACAAATATCGGTCATGTTG
>NZ_JAWRXV010001786.1:0-233 GCF_046534875.1 Paraburkholderia sp. SIMBA_054
GTCCTGATGCGCACTCTCTTGGCTAGATTCTGTCGCCTTATTCAGAACTGTCGAAACTGAAGGCGTAATCCAGCCAACCGCCGCTCTGAACTGATCAATCCTTTCCCCCGCCAATTGCGACCAGGTCATGCCGGTTGCCGAAAGGAACAAAAGACCGACAGCTATCCAGATACCGACCTGACTGTGAAAGCGACGGGTCTTCAGGTGGAGATTTTTCGTTTGTTTTTGTTTTC
>NZ_JAWRXV010001787.1:0-233 GCF_046534875.1 Paraburkholderia sp. SIMBA_054
CGCCAGGTGCAGGGGCTCGAAGGGCGCGTGCGGCTCGGTGCGTCGACCGGCGTGATCGCGTACCTGTTGCCGCAAGCGCTGGAGGCGCTGCGCCAGCGCAATCCCGCGATCGATATTCAGCTTGCGGTGCTCACATCGCGTGAGACGCTGTCCCGATTGGCGGATGGAACGCTGGATGTCGGGCTGGTCGCACTGCCTCAGCCCCCCGTGGCCGGACTCGCGATAAAGGCCTG
>NZ_JAWRXV010001788.1:0-233 GCF_046534875.1 Paraburkholderia sp. SIMBA_054
GGGCAAGTATGCGGAAACAAACACCACGATTCGGCCAAGAAAATCGAACTCGAGCGATCGCATTGGAGTGCGACCGATTATCCGCAAACGGGGCTACGCCACCGTTTCATATGTGAGGTCCCCCACACACATGAATGAAATCGCGGTTGCCGACAGACTTTCTGTTTCTCTATCGGCTAGAGCACGAGTAAGCCAGCGACGACTCAGTCTTTGCTGGTTGCAGTTGTATGGGC
>NZ_JAWRXV010001789.1:0-233 GCF_046534875.1 Paraburkholderia sp. SIMBA_054
CGGCTACGCGGAAGAGCTCGATCGCGCGCGGCACGTCAATGTGCGGGTGCTTTCCAAACCGTTCGACATCGCGCTGCTCGAAAGCTTGCTGAAGACAATCCAGCATGAACTCGCTCAGAGCGGCCTCGATCCGGCGGCGCATCACGTCCAATAAGCGGTTCGCCGGCGGCTTTTTGCCTCTTCCTCTCGTTACGCGGAATTGTAAAAAGCGCGGTCGACGCGGCCACGGCGGG
>NZ_JAWRXV010001790.1:0-233 GCF_046534875.1 Paraburkholderia sp. SIMBA_054
GTCCCTGCTTTCGGGGTCGCGCACCTTGATGTCGTGCTGCTCCTTGACGTCAGGCGCACTTGACGCGGAACGCGTCTCGGGCGCGAGCCACAACGCACGTTCGAGGTTGTAGCGCGCGTCCCAATCGTCGGGTGCGATGCGCAGCAGACTCCGGTAGCGCGCTTTCGCTTCCTCGACCATTGCAAGCGATTCGACCGCGCCCGCAGGGCTATGTCCGATGCCCTGGCGCAGAT
>NZ_JAWRXV010001791.1:0-233 GCF_046534875.1 Paraburkholderia sp. SIMBA_054
GCCTGCAGCGCGCGCGACGCTGTCCGCGATGACGACCTTGTCCTTCTCGAGCACGACGCTGCCGTGAAGCGGCTCAGGCGACCACCTCGGTCTGAAGACTTCGAGCGGCAACTTCGGCAGATGAACGGCGAGAAAGACGCGCATGTCGTGACAGCAGAACAGGAGTGGGTTGAAGGGGAATCGGGAGAGGCTCCGTGCGCGAGGGCCCTCGTCGTTTCACGATGTCGACAGTC
>NZ_JAWRXV010001792.1:0-233 GCF_046534875.1 Paraburkholderia sp. SIMBA_054
TACGACGCGGCGTCGCTCAGCAGCCAGACGATGGTTTCTGCAACTTCGTCGGCGCGGCCGGGACGGCCGAGCGGGGTTGTCGAACCCAGTTGCGCGGCGCGATCCGGCTTGCCGCCGCTCGCGTGGATTTCGGTATCGATGAGACCAGGCCGCACTGCATTGACACGCACGCCGCGCGGCCCGAGTTCCTTCGCGAGACCGAGCGTCATCGTATCGACTGCGCCTTTTGAGCC
>NZ_JAWRXV010001793.1:0-232 GCF_046534875.1 Paraburkholderia sp. SIMBA_054
TCACCGTCCACCCTGCGCGCAATAGTGCCGACGAAAGCCAGCCGCCGCCGATGCTGCCCACGGTCGTCATCGCGTAGATGCACACGAGGGGCAGGCCGATATGCTGCATGTCCATGCCGCGCGATTCGTTGAGCCACTTCGGCAGCCAGAACAGATAGAACCACCATACCGGGTCGGTCAGGAACTTGCCGATCAGGAACGCCCATGTCTGGCGCTTGCGGATCAATACGCC
>NZ_JAWRXV010001794.1:0-232 GCF_046534875.1 Paraburkholderia sp. SIMBA_054
TGCTCATTCCCTTATTCGGTAATTTGGACGCCGCAAAAGTTGAAGCGATCCGCCCGCATATCGTAACCCGGATATATGAATACGAAGCCGAGATGGTCATTATCGACTTGACGGCGATGGGAACGGTGACACAAGAAGGCGCCAGCTACTTAGAGTCGCTCGTGCAGACTTTGGGAGTCATGGGAATCGATGCCGTCATTACCGGCGTGAAACCCGATCATGCCCAAAAACT
>NZ_JAWRXV010000031.1:0-122143 GCF_046534875.1 Paraburkholderia sp. SIMBA_054
TTGCCTACTTTTCTTTGCGGCGGCAAAGAAAAGTAGGTGCCGCCCCGCACAGGGGCGACGCATGAAGCACGAAGGCATAACGCGGATGCCAGCGTAAAGAACAAAAACCCAAACGCCACCACAACCCGGAACACACACTCACAGCGAAGTATCGACCCCCATCGCCTCCACAGCCTTCCGCCGATAACCCCCCGTCGCGAGCAGCAGACTGCGCGAATATTCACTCTCAACCTGCTGCGCGCGAACGCGCTCGATATCGAGTTCTTCGACGATCTCGCCATTACGCATAATCGCGACGCGCGAACACAAGAAGCCGACCACGGCCAGATTGTGACTAACAAGAATCATCGTCAGATTGCGCTCTTGATGCAGGCGCTTGAGCAGGTTCAATATTTCGGCCTGCACGGAGACATCGAGCGCCGAGGTCGGCTCGTCTAGCAGCAGCACACGCGGCTCCACGATCAATGCACGCGCAATCGCAACCCGTTGCCTTTGCCCGCCCGACAACTGATGCGGATAGCGAAACCGGAACGACGCATTCAGTCCCACTTCGCGCAGCGCATTGACAATGCGCTCTTCATGCCGATCGATGCCATTGATGCGCAACGGCTCGCGCAACGTCTGATCGACGGTGAAGCGCGGATGCAGCGAGCCATACGGGTCCTGAAACACCATTTGCACATCGCGCTTTTGCGTCGCTTGCTCGTGCTGTGCGATACGCATCGTGCCTTGCGCGATCGGCGTGAGCCCACTCAATGCACGCAAGATCGTCGACTTGCCGGAACCCGACTCGCCGACAAGACCGAACACTTCGCCTTGCGCGACATGAAAGCTCACATTGCGCACCGCGTCGACAGCGCCTGCGGCCGTCTTGAAGCGAACGGTCACTGCATCGACGTCGATCATGCGGATGCTCCTTGCACATCGTTAAGCCATGCGGGATCGCGCGAGAGAACGGGCAACTCGGCGGGCGGATTCGCAAGCGGCGGATTCGCCGCCAACAAGCCGCGCGTATAGGGATGTTGCGCATGAACGAGATCGCGCGCCGCGCAGGTTTCGACGACGCGCCCCGCGTACATCACCACGACGCGGTCGCAGAACGACATCACGAGTGGTAGATCGTGGCTGATGAAGATGAGGCCAGTATCATGTTTCGCGATCATTTCATCGAGCACGGCGAGTACCTGCATCGATACCAGCACGTCGAGCGCGCTGGTCGGTTCGTCGGCGATCAACAGACGTGGCCCCGTCGATACCATCATCGCGATCATCACGCGCTGCCCCATGCCGCCCGAGAGTTCATGCGGATACGAATCAACCACGCGCTCCGGGTTGCGGATATGCACGGCTTCGAGCGCGGCGATGATCTTCTCGCGCATCGCGCGCCGGCCGAGCTTCGGCTCATGCAGCGCGAACGCTTCGCGCATCTGCTGCGCCACGGTCATCACCGGGTTCAGCGAGTATTTCGGGTCTTGCAGGATCATGCCCATCTGCTGGCCACACAACTTCCGGCGCTTGTCGGCGCGCATGTCGAGCAGATCGCTTCCGTCGAAGCGCATCGTCTTTGCCGTGCAATGCGCGGCGGGCGGCAACAATCCCAGCAGAGCGCGACCCGTCAACGATTTACCCGACCCGGACTCGCCGACAATGCCGAGCCGCTCGCCCTTGTTCAGCGTCAGCGAGAGACCACGCACCGCTTCGTTCATCGTGCCGTCGTGCGTGCGGAACGCGATGCGCAGATCGTCGATTTCGCACAATGCAGGCGTCGTGTTGGGCGTGCTCATGTCAGTCTCCATGACGCGGATCGAAAACGTCGCGCAATCCATCGCCGAGCAGATTGAACGCGAGGCTCACGAGCAGAATCGCGAAGCCCGGAATGGTCGCGACCCACCACGAATCGAGTAGCACGTTGCGGCCCGATGCGACCATGAAGCCCCATTCGGGACTCGGCGGTTGTGCGCCGAGTCCGAGAAAGCCGAGGCCCGCGACGGTCAGAATGATGCCCGCCATATCGAGGGTCGCGCGCACGATCACCGACGACGAACAAAGCGGCACGATATAGCGCAGCAGAATGCGCAGGTTAGACGCGCCTTGCAACCGCGCAACGTGAATAAAGTCGGTCTGCACCAGGCGCAATGTCTCGGCGCGCGCGAGCCGCGCGTACGCGGGCCATGCGGTAATCGAAATGGCGATCACGGCATTGAACACACCCGGCCCCAAAGCAGCCGCGAAGGCGAGCGCGAGCACGATCTTCGGAAACGCGAGTGCGATGTCGGTCACGCGCATCAGCACGTTGTCGACCCAGCCGCCGAAGAAGCCCGCCGTCGTGCCGATCAAAAGACCGATGGGCACGACGACCACCACGACGAGTATCGCGATAGAAAGCGTCAGCCGCGACCCGTAAATGACGCGCGAAAGAATATCGCGGCCGAGCTGATCGGTGCCGAACCAGTGAGACGCCGAGCCGGGCGGCAACAGCCGGTCGGACAGCACCTGTATCAACGGGTCGTGCGGCGCGATCCACGGCCCGATGATCGCGACGATCACGAGCAGCACGAGGATCGAGAAGCCGAACACCGACAGCGGATTGCCCCTGAAGCGCCGCCAGCGCCGGTATGCAAGGCCGAGCGCGGCTTGCCGGCGCGATGCGGGCGTGTCCGTCAGCAGCCATTCCTTCCAGGTCGGACGGGGCGCGTTCATCGGCCAGTCCGATGTAGAACGGTCAACAGGAGGTCGCACGTCGAAAGTCTCCGTTGCATCAGCGGGCGCGCGGATCGAACACGCGATAGAGCGCGTCGGTCAGCAGATTCAACGCGATGAAGGTGATACCGATCACGAGCGTGCTGCCAAGCACGGCATTCATGTCGGCGTTGAGCAACGCACCCGTCAGATACGAGCCAATGCCCGGCCACGCAAAGACGATCTCCGTCAAGACCGAGCCTTCGAGCAGAAAGCTGTACGAGAGCGCGATCACCGTGAGCAGCGGCACCGCGATATTGCCGAACGCATGCACCCAGATCACGCGCCGCTCGGACAGACCTTTGGCGCGTGCCGTGGTGATGTACTCCTGATTCAACTGGTCGAGCATGAACGAGCGCGTCATCCGGCTCAGGTACGCGACCGAGTAGTAGCCGAGTATCGCGGCGGGCAAGGCGATATGCGACAGCGCATTGAAGAACACATCCCATTCGCCCGCGATCAGTGAATCGATCAGCAGGCTGCCCGTGCGCGTATCGACCATGCCGTCGAATACCGGGTCGAGCCTGCCCGGTCCCGATACCCAATGCAGCTTCGCATAGAACAGCAGCAGTCCCATCAGGCCGAGCCAGAACACCGGCACCGAACTGCCGATCAAGCCGATGAAGCGCGCCACGTGGTCGATCCAGCGGTTATGCCGGACAGCCGCAATCACGCCGAGCGGCACGCCGACCAGCACGCCGATGATCGTCGACAGTGTCGCGAGTTCGAGCGTCGCGGGGAACACGCGCTTGATATCGTCGATCACCGGGTTGGCTGTCAGCAGCGATACGCCTAGATCGCCGTGCAGCACCGCGCTCACATAGAGGAAGAACTGCTCGGCGAGCGGCTTGTCGAGACCGAGCTGGATGCGCGCGGCCGCATAGGCGCTCGCCGACGCGCGGTCACCGAGTATCGCGAGCACGGGGTCGATCGGCACCTTGCGGCCGATCACGAAAGTCACGGCCAGCAGGCCCGTGAACGTGATGGCGAGCGTGAGCACCCAGCGCAGCACGCGCAACGTCCAGCGCAAGCCCGCGCTGCGCGCGGACGCAGCGCGGATCTGGTCGATGGGAGTGAGCGGTGTCGACATATCGGCCGCGTACCTATTGCTTCTTTACGTGCAGATACGACACGAGATCGTTGATCGGACCGACTTCGAGTCCCGACACCCCCGGACGCATCGCCACTTGCGACACCTGCTGGAACATGATGACGAACGGCGACTTCGCGAGCATTTCCTTCTGCATCGTTTGATAGAGCTGCGCGCGTTTGGCCGGCGACGATTCGGCGAGTGCCGCGTTGGTCTCTTTCGTGAGATCCGGAATGTCCCACGAATTACGCCATGCGAGCATCTTGTACGAAGACTTGTCGGAGTTGTCGGGATTCCACGCATAGCCTTGCGCATTGCTGTGCGGGTCGATGTAATCCGCCGACCATTCGCCGATATAAATATCGTGCTGGCGCGCGCGGTACTTTGCGAGCGTCTGCTTGTTGTCACCGGGAATGATCTCGACCTTGATGCCGCCTTGCGCGAGATTGGCCTGTACGGCCTGCGCAATTTCGTTGTACGGATACGCGCTCCGCACGTCCATCGTCACTTTGAACCCGTTCGGCAAGCCGGCTTTCGCAAGCAGCGCCTTCGCTTTAGCCACGTCCTGATGATACGGATTGGTGTTCAGCGCACCGAGAAAGCCTTCCGGCAGGAACGTCTGATGAACCTGGAAGGTGTTCTTCGTCACGTTCTTCTGGATGCCGTCGTAATCGATCAGCCATTTCATCGCTTCCTGCACTTCGGGCTTCGCGAGATTCGGGTTCTTCACGTTGAGGCCGAGATAGAGCAGCGTGGCCTGCGGCACGGACGTCACGGTCACCTTATTGCCCTTGGTGAGCGTGGCGAGATCGTCGGGGCTGAGATTGCGCGCGACGTCCGCGTCGCCGTTTTCGAGCAGCAGGCGCTGGCTCGAGGCCTCCGGCACATGGCGCATCACGATGCGTTTCATTGCCAGTGGCATGCGGTAGCCGTCGTACTTCTGCAGGATGATGCTGTCGTTCGCCGTCCATTTGACGAGCTTGTATGCGCCGGAGCCGGCCTCGTTCGTGCGCAGCCATTCGTTGCCGAAATCATTGCCTTTCTGGTGCGACAGCAGCAGCTTCTTGTCGAGCACGGATGCAGGCCACGCGCCCAGCACGTTGAGCACGAACGTGGGCGCGTATTTCTGGTCGGTCGTGATACTGACGGTCGAGTCGTCGATCTTCTTGACGTTTTGCAGCGCGTTGTCCTTCGTCAAGCCGATGCCCTGCAGCACCGCGGCCGCGCCCTTGTCGAGCAGCACGCAGCGCTGGATCGACCATGCAACGTCGTCGGCCGTGAGCGGGTTGCCGGAATGGAACTTGAGATCCGGCCGAATCTTGAACGTGAACGTCAAACCGTCCGGGCTGACCGTCCACGACTGCGCGACGTCGCCGTTGAATTTCGACGGGTCTTTCAGATCGACGCGCACGAGGCGGTCGTATGTGTTCGCGACATATTCCTCGGGCACCAGTTCGTACACTTCGCCCGGATCGAGCGTCGAGAACTCGTCGAGTGTGGTGGCGATCACCAGCATGTCTTTCGGCGTGGCCGCCAATGCGGTGCTTGTTGTCGTCATCGTAAGCGTCAGTGCCGAGACGACGGCCACTGCCGCTAGCGCATTGCGCAGAACCAGATTCATACTCGCTCCGTATCGAGAGGGAACATGCGTGGGAAGGCTGCTAAAAAAGCGTGGATTACATCAGCTTCAACGGGCCGCTTTCGCTGTTGTCGATGATGGGCAGCGCGCGCGAGCCGGGTATTTCGTAATGCCACCACTCGCTGGCAATATGCGTGAAGCCGGACGCGTGCATGATGCCGAGCAGCAGCAAGCGGTTGCGCTGCACATGCTGCGGCAGCCCTTTGTGAAAATGCTCGGACTCCTTGACCATCGCGTCGAAGCCGGTGCCCATGTCGAGCGCTTCGCCATGGCTGTCGATCAAGGTCAGATCGAGCGCCGTACCGCGGCTATGATTCGATCCGCGCCCGAGTTCCGCGATATAGGTCGGATCGGGCAAGAAGTCCCACAGAACTTTTTGCGCCTGCGGCGGACGGTACGCATCGAAAATGCGCAGCTTCATGCCGATGCTGGCCGCGAGTTCGACCGCCTTGCGCAAGCCCGTTTCGGCGGGCGCGAGCAAAAGGCAGTGCGCTTCCTTGTAGATCGGCTTGCCGGTGAAGTTATTGGCGGTCGCATAGGCGAGGTCGAGTTCGACGCCATGCGTTTCCGGCGTGACATGTATGAGTTGTGGGGTATCGGTCATGAGAATCAGAGGTCGAATTGATCGAGTTCGCGCTGCAACTCTCGGTTGCGCGCAACACGTTGGTCGATAGCCGGACCCAATCGTTCAACAATCGATGTCAATAGCAGATTGAACAGGCACGTAAGGGGCGCAAGCGAATCCCAGAACTGGCCAACGTCCGTCTTCACCTGAATCAGGTCGCTGGGAAATTCGCGCGCCCACGGGCAATAGAGATCGGTGACGAGTGCAAACGGCAATTCGCGCCGCGTCGCCGCTTCGCAATAGCGCCGCGCGATGCGCGAATAGGCACGCGTGTCGGTGACGATCAGATACGGCGACGCGAACTCCGAATTGAGCGAGTCGACGTACGAGCCGGACATGCCGTCGGAATAGAACACGCGCGGGCGCAGGTACTCCAGGTAGCTGTAGAACGCGTTGGAGATGCCGCGCGTCGATTGAATGCCGAGAATGAAGACGGCATCCGCTTCGGCAATGCGCTGCGCAATGCGCGCGAAGGTCTCGCCTTGCGCCAGTTGATAAACATAACGGATGGCATCGACTTCGAGATCGAGCGAGCGCACGGTGGTGGCGTCGCCCGCATCGCCCGCATTGCCCACGTCGCCCGCATCCACGCCGTTCGCGCTGCTGTCGCTACTGTCATCGCGCTCGCTGCGGTAAGCGTCGAGCCGGTCGGTGATGAACCACGGACGCGATTGTGCGCCGCGCAACTCGCGCTTCAGGTCGTCGAGATTGCGATAGCCGACGCTGCGCAGAAAGCGCCCGACCGATATCCCGCTCGTGCCCGTCTGATGCGCGATCTGGTCCGCCGTTTCGAGGCCGAGGCGTTCGAGATTCGCCAGCATGTAGCTGGCGATGCGCTTGGCCGTGGGCGTGAGCGTCGCGAAGCTTGCTTCGACTGTGTGGGCGAATGCGGTGGACATCGAGTGTCGTTTGGCGTCTTATTCGTTAGTTATCTGTCAAAGTCCGGCAATCTGGTACGTATATGACAGGGACAATAAAGCGAGCGCTAACTTAAAATTTTTATCGGATTCCGCAAACTCATAGCACTTTGACCCGGAGCGCATTGAACGTCATTCATCCGTCATCCGCTTCCGGCAGCACTTCTTGCATGCGCTGCATGTGGTGCAATTCAAGGCTCACCCCTTCTCTGCTCGCTTGTTCGAATGGCGCTAAGATCGCTCCCGCAGCAACCGGTCCGCGCGTTGTGAGCAGTGCGCAGACCGACATGACGACGGCATGACCGTCCCCGATTTCGCCTCCAGAGACAGCGGTTGCCGATCTGCCATGGCGGCTGCAGTCGCTGGAAATCCCACAGTACGATCCGGTGGCGCGTCCCCGGAGCTTTCTATAAGTGTTGGAGGGCTAGACGTGAACAAGCTGACGACTGCTTTTGGCGCACCCGTTGTAGACAATCAGAACACCCAGACGGCGGGCCCGCGCGGCCCGGCATTGCTGCAGGACGTGTGGTTCCTCGAGAAACTCGCGCACTTCGACCGCGAAGTGATTCCCGAGCGCCGCATGCATGCGAAAGGCTCGGGTGCGTTCGGCACATTCACGGTCACGCATGACATTTCGAAGTACACGCGCGCCAAGATCTTTTCGCAGATCGGCAAGAAGACGGAACTGTTCGCGCGTTTCTCGACGGTAGCGGGCGAGCGCGGCGCAGCCGATGCCGAGCGCGATATCCGCGGCTTCGCCGTGAAGTTCTATACGGACGAAGGCAACTGGGATCTCGTCGGCAACAACACGCCCGTGTTCTTCCTGCGCGACCCGCTGAAATTTCCGGACCTGAACCACGCGATCAAGCGCGACCCGCGCTCGGGCCTGCGCAGCGCCGAAAGCAACTGGGACTTCTGGACGCAATTGCCCGAAGCGCTGCATCAGATCACGATCGTGATGAGCGATCGCGGCATTCCGAAGTCGTTCCGTCATATGCACGGTTTCGGCAGTCATACGTTCAGCTTCATCAACGCTGACAAGGAACGCTTCTGGGTGAAGTTCCATCTGCATACGCAGCAGGGCATCGAGAACCTGTCGGATGCGGAAGCCACGGCGCTCGTCGGCGCGGACCGCGAGAGCTCGCATCGCGATCTGTACGAATCGATCGAAGCCAACGAATTCCCGAAGTGGACGATGTACGTGCAGGTGATGCCGGAAGCGGATGCGTCGAAGACCTCGTACAACCCGTTCGATCTGACCAAGATCTGGCCGAAGAAGGATTACCCGCTGATCGAAGTAGGCGTGATGGAATTGAATCGCAACGCGGACAATCATTTCGCCGATGTCGAGCAGTCCGCGTTCAATCCCGCCAACGTGGTGCCGGGCATCAGCTTCTCGCCGGACAAGATGCTGCAAGGGCGCCTCTTCTCGTACGGCGACGCGCAGCGCTACCGCCTGGGCGTGAATCACAGCCTGATTCCCGTGAACGCGCCGAGGTGCCCGGTGCATAGCTATCACCGCGACGGCTCGATGCGCGTCGACGGCAACATGGGCGGCGCGACGCCATATAACCCGAATACGCGCGGCGAATGGCTCGATCAGCCGGACTTCAGCGAGCCGCCGCTGTCGATCGAAGGCGCCGCCGACCACTGGAACCACCGCACCGACGATGACTACTTTTCGCAGCCGGGCAATCTGTTCCGCCTGATGTCGCCGGCGCAGCAGCAGACGTTGTTCGACAACACCGCGCGTGCCCTGACGGGCGTGTCGGAGCCGATCCGGAAGCTGCATATCGAGCACTGCACGAAGGCTGATCCCGCGTATGGGCAAGGCGTGGCGGCTGCGCTCGAATCGGCGGGCAAGGCGCTGTGAGATGCGCTCCGCATAGCATCTGACGGCTGTCGCCGCTCGCGCTGAACCGCCCCGAAGGTCGAACGGCCTTCGGGGTTTTTATTTCGACTGCGCGAGAGAATCGGACGGGGACGCTTCCTGTAAGGCAGATTTCCATTCGATCGCGCATTGATCCACGAACCACGCAATGCGCGACTGACAGAACTCGAGATACGTTCGCACGATGGCGGAAGGATGCCGATGCGACGGATACAGCAGATTGACCTGCTGATCCGGCAACGGATACGACGGCAGAAGCGGGACGAGCCGTCCTTGCCGGATCGGCTCGGCGGCGAGAAAGGGCGGAATCTCAGTGACGAACTCGCTGTTCAGCGCGCGATAACGAAGCTGTGCGTAGTCGTTGGTCGTCAGCACGATGTGCGGTTCGACCGTCGTCTTGCCTAGCTGCCATGTGTTGGCGTCATTGGGCGCGCGGTTCCAGAGCGCGCAGGGCAGACGGGTGAGCGCGGACGGTTCGTGCGGCATGCCGAAGCGCTCGATCAGTTGAGGACTCGCGACCAGCACGTGACGATACGACAGCATGCGCCGCGCGACCATCGCTTCATGCGCAATCGCGCCGACGCGCAACGCCACGTCGATCCCTTCCTCGATCAGATCGACGCGCCGTTCGGTCGTGTACACATGCACGCGGATGTCAGGGTAGCGGCGCTGAAAGTCGTGCAGGAGATCCCACCAGATATCGAACGCGGGCGGCAGCGACAGGCGCAGCCGCCCTTTGAGCATGGCCTGATCGGAGGCGACGGCTTCTTCGCCGTCTTTCAGAATCTCGACGCCGAGACTCGCATGCTGGTAGAGCCGCGCGCCGGCATCGGTGAGCCGGGTGCCGCGCGCCGAACGCTCCAGCAGTTGCACGTTCAGCTCTTTTTCCAGCGCGCGAATGCGCCGGCTGATGGTGGCCAGCGGCACGCCCATCCGACTGGCCGCGTTCATGAGACTGCCAGTCTGGACGACGCTGACAAAGATGCGGACGTCGTTGAGATCCACCGCGTTTCACCCGGAAGAGACGATGTGATCGCGATCTTAGTGCAAATGCTTCATGCTGGGGAAGAGGTGGAACCCGTCAGGTGTCCAGTTTTTCAGCGCAGCGACGCGACGAAAATCCGCGCGACTTCTTCCAGCCCACGGCGGTCTTCGTCGTCGAAGCGCGCCAGCACAGGGCTGTCGATATCGAGCACGCCGAACAGTTCGCCATTCGCCTTTTGCAGCGGAATTACGATCTCGGAGCGCGACGCCGAATCGCACGCGATATGCCCTGGAAACGCATCGACATCCGGCACGACCTGCGTCTCACGCGTTTCGGCTGCGCGGCCGCATACGCCACGGCCCATCGGAATACGCACGCAGGCGGGCTTGCCCTGGAACGGACCGACGACCAGCTCGCCGTCGAGCGCGAAATAAAAACCTGCCCAGTTCAACTCCGGCAGGCTGTGAAAGATCAGCGCCGACAGATTGGCCGCATTGGCGATCTGATTGGATTCGCCTTCGAGCAGCGAGCGCGCTTGCGACGCCAGTTCCTGATAGAACTCGGCCTTGGGCAGCGCGGTATTGATGGTGGCTTCGAACATCGGATGCACTCGTGTTGGCTTCAGGAAACCATGATTTTCGCATCAAAGCGCGAAACGCGACGGCAGCCTGCTTTTCTGCATGCGCTTTCATCGATCGCGGTACGGAATACGGTTTCCGGATCTCCGAAAGTCGTAGCAGTCGTATTGGCAACATGAGCGGCCCGGCGTGGGCCACAAGGAAAGCTGATGCGTACACTGTCGTTCAACTTCATGCCCGCGATGGGGTCGTGACGATTTTCTGCTGATCGTCAGACGCCGATGAACTGCGCGAATTCGTCCAGCGGCGTGCGCTGCGAGCGCCACTGGTTGATCGCGGCATCCGTATCTTCGTAGCCGATCGCCATGCCGCTGAACAGCATGCGGTCGGCGGGCAGGTCGAGAAACGCGCCGATCGTTTGCGGATACTGCGCCCAGCATTCCTGCGGGCAGCTATGCAGCCCTTCTTCGCGCAACAGCAGCATGACCGTCTGCATGAACATACCGAGATCGGCCCATTGCGGCGGGCCCATGCGCCGGTCGACGGTGCAAAAGAGCGCGAGCGGCGCATCGAAGAAAGTGAAGTTGCGCGCGAACTGCGCGAGGCGCGCGGGCCGGTTTTCACGCGCAACACCGATGCTGCGGTAAAGATCTTCGCCCACCTGAAAGCGCCGCTCGCGATACGGCGAGTGAAGGCCAGGCGGATAGACGTCGTACTCCATCTCTTCGCCGCCAGGCGCATCCGTGACGCGTTCGCGCATGATGTGCTTGAGGCGCGCGAGCGCGTCGCCGCCTACCACGTGGATATGCCAGGGCTGCAGATTGCCGCCCGACGGCGAGCGCGCGGCGGTGGCGAGCACGCGGCGGATTGCGTCGGGTGGCACGGGCGTCGAAAGAAACTGGCGGACGGATTTGCGGCTGGTGACGGCTTCACTGACGTTCACGCGGTGCTCCTCGAAGGCATTGCGTTGTGCTCGTGCGGGGTGTCGCAGATCGACACAGGCCGATGATACAGGCGGCGGCCATGCGGCCATCTACCTGTCGCGCTAAAGCTTCTGTAAGACTTTGCCGTTAATGCGGGCGAATCAGAACGACCACATAAAACGGGGAGCCGCATTTGAACACGATGAAGCTGGCCACATCTTTCGCGGCGGTTGCCGCATTCGCGACGTTAGCCGGTTGCGTCACCAGCGAGCAGCAGATCTCCGCAGCGCCCGCGCGGCCAAGGCCGCAGCCCGCTGTCGTTGCCGTTCAGGCGCCGCCGCCACCGCCGCCCGCTGTTGTGGTGCGCGCGCCTGCGCAGCCTGTTTATGTGTCTGCGCCGAGCGATGTCTATATTGCGGGCGTTATCGATCGCGACGTGGTGTTCGTGGGTGGCAGCACGTATTTGTGGGTGGTGGGCCCGGATGGCAAGCGTCATCGACATTTCTATGCGCGCGGCGACCGCCGTGCCGAAGTGTTCCGCCGACGTGAGCATTTGCGCGTCGAGATGGCGCATCGTGGCGGGCGTCCGCCCGTGCATGCGGCAATGCCGCCGCGTCGGGACGAGCATCGTCCGCATTCGCATGGCGAGCGTTCCGCGTATGTGCGTGACACGCATCGGCCGGATCGTCACGATGGTGCGCCTGCGCGGCACGCGGAGCATCGTTCGCAGTCGGGACCGGCAAGGGTGGCCGGGCAGAGTGGACACGACGTGGGCCCGCGCGATCACAAACGTTCGCCGCACGTAGACGAGGCGCAGCAGCCGCCGCATCGGCAGGGGCATGCGGGGTGAGCGAGCGGCGCGGCCGGTTTGGTTGTTCTAGCCTTTGCGCTGGCATCCGCGTTATGCCTCCGTGCTTCATGCGCCGCCGTTCGGTGTTGCCTTTGCGCTGGCATCCGTGTTTTGTCTTCGTGGCGCGGGCGGTTTGGTTTGCTTGTGTTTGCGCTGGCATCCGCGTGATGGTGTTTGCCGTTCAAGCGTCGCCCCTGTGCGGGGCGGCACCTACTTTTCTTTGCCGCCGCAAAGAAAAGTAGGCAAAAGAAAGCGGCTAACACCGTCAGTTCTAGTTCTTGCCTGAGGGCCCCCAAATGGTCCCACGCTTCACACGGCAACCACGTGACGCATGTTCGTTGCCAGCGCTCTTGCGGTGCGCCTCACCCGCTTCACGCTCCTGCATTGCAGCATGCCGTGCCAGATAGTCCACCGCCGCCCAGGTGGCAAACTGTGTGTTGGCCCTAGGTGCTCCGCACGCCTCACTCCGGACCGACAGGGCAAGCGTCCCACCATGTAAGAGCGCCGAGCTATACGCCGCGACAACCTACACACAGTTTGCCACCTGGGCGGCGCAAACCATTCGCTGCCGCTAGCGCTTGTTCGGGTGTTTGAAGTGGGTGAGGCGCTCATTCGAAGCGTTGGCAACGAACGTGAACAAGGACGTTGCCGTGTGAAGCGTAAGACCCTTTGGGGGCCCTCAGGCAAGAAGAAATGTTGGCGGTGTGAGCCGCTTTCTTTTGCCTACTTTTCTTTGCGGCGGCAAAGAAAAGTAGGTGCCGCCCCGCACAGGGGCGACGCATGAACATCAAACACCATCACGCGGATGCCAGCGCAAACACCAAAAAACCAAACCGGCCGCGCTACGAAGGCAAAACGCGGATGCCAGCGCAAAGCCGAACCGCCCACATGGACACAAACTACAACCCCTTCTTAGAACCTTATCGTGCTCACCGCGCCCACGCCGCGGATCGCCGCCGAAGTCATCTTCCCGATCCATACGCACGCACAAAAAACGCAATCGTAATGCAAGCCGTAACGACCAACGTGCCATAGCGTATAACTGGCGCGGACGCACGACGCCCCACCATTGCGCCGCCATATCCCCCAATCAACGCCCCGATCAGCATAACGATCGTCTCCGGCCAATACACCGCCCGCGCGACGATGAAAGCGACGACGGCCATCGTATTGGCCGCACTCACCAGCAGCGTGCGCGGCGCGTTGAGCAGCTTTAGCTCGCGGCTATCGAGCAGTCCCCACACAGCCATCATCATGATGCCGACCGCGCCGCCGAAATAGCCGCCATACACACCCAGCGCAAACTGCACGACGAGCACGGCCGCTCGCCCGATGTGCCAGCGCGCGCGCATCCATTCGCCGAAGCGCCGGCCGAACGCGAGCGCGACGGTCGCGACGAGCAACAGCCACGGCACGACGATATCGAAGGTCTTCGACGGCGTGAGCAGCAACAGCAATGCGCCGCATATCCCGCCGACGAGCGTCGTGAACAGCAGCGCGCGCAACGACACGGCGCCGATCGGCCCGAGCCCATCGCGATACGCCCACGCGCTCGCAAGCCCGCCCGGAAAGAGCGCGACGGTGCTCGATGCGTTCGCCTGAACCGAAGGCACGCCGGCCGCGATCAGCGCCGGCAGCGTGACGAAAGAGCCGCCGCCTGCCAGCGCATTCATGCCGCCCGCAAGCAGCCCGGCGCCCGCTACGAGGAATAGATTGTTCATCCGACGGATCATAGCGGCGCGCGCTTCGCGGATACAATCGGGATTCTCCGATGCCAGAGTTCGCCTTAGACGAAGATGACGACCACGTCGCGTTTCGACCTCACCGACCTGCGGCTATTCCTGATGGTCGTCGAGCATGGCAGCCTCACGCGCGGCGCGCAGGCGATGCATCTCGCACTCGCTTCCGCGAGCGAGCGCATCTCCGGCATGGAGTCCGCGCTGGGCGCGCCGCTGCTCGAACGCATGCGGCGCGGCGTGCGCGCGACGCCCGCCGGCGAGGCGCTTGTGCGTCACGCGCGGCTGATCGTCGGGCAGATCGAGCAGATGCGCGGCGAACTGCGCAACTACGCGAAGGGCCTCAAGGGCCGCGTGCATCTGATGTCGAACACGGCGGCGCTCGCGTCGTTCCTGCCCGAACAGCTTTGCCGCTTCCTCACCGCGCACCCCGATCTTTCCGTCGATATCGACGAGCGTCCGAGCGCGGACATCGTGCGGGCCGTCGCCGAAGGGCGCGCGGATCTCGGCATCGTCGCGGATATCGCCGATCTTGCTGCGCTGCAGACGCATGTGATCGCTGACGATCAACTGGTGGTGGCCGCGAGCCGCGCGCATCGCGTGGCGAACGACGAACGGGTTGCGTTTGCCGATATCGTCGATGAAGCGTTCGTGGGCTTGTCCGATGCGGCGCTGGAGCGTCATCTGGCGGATCGCGCGTCGCGGCTCGGACGACAGCTACAGTACCGCGTGCGCTTGCGCAATGTCGCGGATCTGGGCCGCCTGATCGCGGCGGGCGTGGGCATCGCGATTCTGCCTGCGGCCTGCACGCAGTCGCTGGGCGATGCGGATATCGTCGTGTTGCCCTTGTCGGAGGCGTGGACGACGCGGCGTCTGCATCTGTGTGCGCGGGATTTTTCCGCGCTCACGCCGCACGCGCATGCGCTCGCCCGGCAGTTGATGACGCTGGAGGGGTGAGGTCAGGGTAGCGTGTCCGCGGATACCTTCACGACCGGCTGCGCGTTGCTGCTCAACACCGCACTGAACCGCCGCATATGCACCGCCACACGGCGCGCATACCCTTTCCCGCCGCCGCTATAGCGCCACAGCGCGGCATCGATATCGCCGCCGGCAGCATCCAGATAGCCGCGCAGAATCGACGAGCCGATGCGCACGTTGATGGCGGGATCGTCGAGCTCTTTCACGTTGGAGAACGCACGCGGATGCGCGGCGGGCAGCACCTGCATTAGCCCGCGCGCACCGAGCGTGCTCACGGCGCGCGGATCGAAGCCCGATTCGACCGCCATCACCGACAACAGCAGCACGGGCGACATCGAATAGCGGTTGGCTTCCGTGAGAACGGCTTGCGCGATCGTCAGCGCATCGGCGGCTGAGACGCGGAATTGAGCGCGCAAGGTGGCGACGATATCGGCGGGAGAGGGAAGAACGGGCGTGTCGGCGGCCTGAGGTGCTAGAGGCGCTGGAGACGCTTGAGATACCTGAGACGTGGTTTCCGCTTGCGCATGGCCGAACGGCAGCGCGGTGCATAGCGCGAGGCTCGCCGCCATCAATGCGAGCCTGATAAGCGTGTACCGCCACCGTCCTTTGGCTAGATTGTGTTGTTCCTGCATATCGTCTGGTACGAGCCCGGATGCAAGCACTCTACGGACATCGCCGTCGAGATTTTCAAAAGAAACGCACGGTGCGCGTAAAGACCGCGTAAAGACAGCGCCGTCGCGCAGACTCCGCTATAGCTGCGATTCGATCGGCAAAATGCTCAGAAACCAGATACCCGCCTTGCGCATTGCCGATACTTCCGGCTCGCTATCGAGTACTTTGACGGTGCCATCGGGCGCCGTGTCGATCCAGACGATACTGCTCGTGCCGTTCGCATTCGCGCGCAATTCGAGCCGCCATGCGATGCGATCGAAGTTCGGCTCGAGCGTATCGACAACCTGCGCGGCGGCTGGCGCGCTTTCGCAGTACACGCCGATCTCCGTGTTGAGTTCGACCGAACGCGGATCGAGATTCATCGAGCCGATAAAGATGCTGTTGCGGTCGAACACATAAGTCTTCGCATGCAGCGATGCCTTCGACGAGCCGAACAGATGCTTCTTGTCTTCCGTTTTGTCCGCCGTCTTGTCCGCCGTCTTGTCCGCCGTCTTGTCTTCCGCGACGGGCTTCAGTTCGTAGAGACGCACGCCCGCTTCGAGCAGCGCCTTGCGGTAGCGCTGATAGCCGGCATGGACGGCGGCGACGTCGGTGGCGGCTAGCGAGTTGGTCAGCACGGTGACGCGCACCTGCTTTTGCGTCAGTCCCGAAAGCCACGCGACGCCTTCCTTTCCGGGCACGAAATACGGCGAGACGACGAGCATCTGTTGCGTCGGCTGCAGTTCGAGCGCCTTGAGTTGCGTCATCAGATGCCCCTGCGAGTCGCCCGGCGCGCGCGTGATTTTCGCGGGATCGTCGTAGAGCAAAGTGGCTTTGCCCCATGAAAACACGGCATCCTGCGAATGAATGACCTGCGTGAGCCGTGCGCGCGCGTTCACGACGTAGGGGTTGTTTTCCTCGGAAGCCAGATACGCGTCGAGCTGTTTGCGTACGTCGGCCAGCGCCGCAGGGTCCGCCTTGCGGCCCATCAGCCCGTCGATCGGATACGCAGCCTCGGAGTTCCAGAAAAGGTCGAATGCCGACGACACTTCGTGCACGACAGGCCCATGCACGAGCACATCGAGATCGCCGAAAGCGACATCGTTCGAAGCGCCGAAGTATTCGTCGCCGATATTGCGCCCGCCGAGTATCGCGCCCTGGTTGTCCGCGATCATCGACTTGTTGTGCATGCGCCGGTTCACGCGAAAGAAGTCGGTGGCCATGCTGAGCTTCTTGAAGGTGCGGTTGGCGACGGGGTTGAAGAGGCGAATCTGTACGTTCGGATGCGCGTCGAGCGCGAGCAGCAGATTGTCGTCGGCATTGGTGCCGAGATCGTCGAGCAGGATCCGTACGCGCACGCCGCGATCGGCCGCGCGCATCACGGCAGACGCCAGTGCGCGGCCTGTCAGATCGTCATGCCAGATGTAGTACTGCAAGTCGAGCGTGCGGTCCGCCGCTTCCGCGAGCACAAGGCGCGCGACGAGCGCATCGACGGCATCGGGCAGCAGGTGGAACGCGGTCTCGTCGGGATGTTGCTGTTCCTGCGGTGTGAACGCGATGGCGAGCCGCGTGTTCTGCGTGTCGGTGACGGCATGGGTCTGGATGCGATCTGCCTGCGGCGGCAGACTCGCGCACGAAGTCAGCAGGGCGACGGTGAAAGCCGCGAGAAGACTTCGTAGTGTGATCATGGGCGCGCTCCGCAACGGCGATGCGCGTCAGATTAACGGGACGGAACGCCCCTTACAAGTGGAGTCGCGCGGGAGTCCATCACGAGTGATAGTCGTACCCGCGCTTCAACGCGGGCATGGCCAGCAGCGTCGTGAGGATGCCGACGACCATCAGCGGATCGATAGGCTTCGCGCAGACGCCGTCGAAGCCGCCCGCGCGCAACTCGGCGTAGTTGTCGCCCGCTTCGTAGGCGGTGTAGGCGAGCAGCGGCACGCAAGCCGTCCCGGGCGACTCTCGCAGCGTACGCGCCACCGCAAGCCCCGACACGCCCGGCATCGCGATGTCGAGCACGACGCTGTCGGGGCGCCATTCATTGGCGATCTTCAACGCGTCGCAGCCGTTGTACGCGACACGTGTGTCGAAACCGCTGTTGGCGAGAAACGCGGCGAGTGCATCGGCTGAGTCGATGTAGTCGTCGACGACGAGTACGCGCGGCGGCATCGAATGCGCGGCAAAGCGCGCCGCCGTCCAGACGCGACTTCGGGTTGGTGTGAAGGTTCTGTCGTGCATGTTGTGCCCCCTGTTCGTCTGACGCTGTTATCGGATGTCCTGTCATTGAAGGCAGCAACGGGCATTCCACGCCGGCAAGGTATCCCGTTTGCATTGCGCACGACGGTTGCAACGGCTGAAATGGTGGCCGCTAGCGTGCAATGCAACGCAAAAGGAAAACCGAGCACGCGATTTGCCATGCTACGATTGATTCATCCGCCGGGAGAAACCCAAGCCCGGATTGCATCGCACTTTCTTCGCTACAGGAGGTTTGCCATGCATTTCGACTACAAGGGATTTCACATCGACTGCCGGGCCAGGCACGACGAAGACGGCCACTATGTCGCCCAAGCCAAGCTCACTCGCGGGGCGACGGCGAATACGCCCGCCGAAGTGCATCAATCGGGCGATATTGATTCGTTCGTCGACGAATCCGACGCCATGATTTGCGCACGCACGTGGGCGATCGAATGGATCGACGAAAACTGGGATTGATCCTTCCCTTTCACCAAAACCTACACGGTGTACGTTTTGCTGCCGCAGCCGGTGGCGCATCGGCGCTGCCCACTTCTCCCATCATTTTTTGCGCATTGAGTACATTGGTCGGGAAATCCTGCCGATTGCCACTCGACGACGACCGAATACCTTCGTGAAAACCCGAAAATGTTAAATATTGGTGAGGTGAAAGCCGATATCCAGTAAGTCGAAGCGAATCCGCGCGCAGAACCCGTAGGCAGCGCAGACGCTGCACGAACAACGCCTGAAACCTGAGAGCAGGCGTTTTTTTCGCATAAAAAGATTCATCGCGAATGCAGATTTTCTTGGTAAAACCCGGGGGCCAGTAGTGAAAAAGAACTTGACCATCAAGACGAGGCTGTTCGTCGGTTTCCTGTCGATGGCGGCCATAGCAGTCGTTATTTCCGTTGTTTCGCTTTTCAGTCTTGCCAACACGACGCAAGCGTTCGGCCAGTATGTGCATGGCATCAACGCGCGCGCGCAGGTGGCGGCCGAGCTGCGCGCGGCCGTCGATCGCCGCGCGATCGCTGCGCGCAATCTCGTGCTCGTCACGACCCAGGCGGATCTCGACCTCGAGACGGCTGCGGTGAAGCGCGCACATGAAGATGTCGGCATCAAGCTCAAGCAGCTCAACGACATGATCAACAGCGCGAGCGACACAAGCGAAACCGCTCGTTCGCTGGTGGCCGAGATGAATCGCGTCGAAGGGCTCTATGGGCCTGTTGCGCTCAACATCGTGGGCCTCGCGCTCAGCAACCATCACGACGAGGCCATCAAGGAAATGGACGACCATTGCCGTCCGCTGCTGGCCGCGCTCGTCAAGGCAACCGACGACTACGCGACCTACACGAAGACGCGCCAGGGCGAGATCGTGCAGAACTTCGAGGAACGTTATGCGATGTTGCGCAACGCCATTCTCGGCGTGAGCGTGCTGGCGATACTCGCATCGCTCGTGCTGGCCGTGCGCATGGTGCGCTCGATCACGCAACCTATCACGCGTGCCGTCGAAGTCGCACGCACCGTTGCGACGGGCGATCTGACCAGCCATATCGTCGTCGATCGCGATGACGAAGCGGGCGAACTGCTGAAGGCGCTGCGCGACATGAACGACCGGCTCACCGAAACGGTCGGCCGTGTGCGATCGAGCAGCGCGAACGTCTCCACGGCGACGAATGAGATCGCCACGGGCAACAGCGACCTGAGCCGCCGCACGGAAGCGCAGGCTGCATCGTTGCAGGAAACGGCGGCGAGCATGGAGCAGCTGACTTCGACCGTGAAGCAGAACGCCGATAGCGCGCAGCTTGCGAAGTCGCTGGCATCGAATGCGTCGGAGATTTCCCAGCGCGGCAGCCACACCGTCGAACGCGTGGTGACGACGATGGAAGCAATCAGTTCTAGCTCGGGCAAGATCGCCGAGATCACCGGGATCATCGAAGGCATTTCGTTCCAGACGAACATTCTCGCGCTGAACGCCGCAGTCGAGGCGGCGCGCGCAGGCGAGGAAGGCCGCGGCTTCGCGGTGGTCGCGGGCGAAGTGCGCAGTCTCGCGCAGCGCTCGGCGCAAGCGGCGAAGGAGATCAAGGAGCTGATTGCGCGCTCGGTGCAAGAGATCCAGAGCGGTACTTCTCTCGCCGATGACGCGGGCCGTACTATGGCCGATGTGAACCAGGCCGTCGCGCGCGTTTCCGAAATCATCGAGGAGATCGCTGCGGCTTCCGAAGAGCAGGGGCGCGGCATCGAACAGATCAACCAGGCGATCTCGCAGATGGACACGGTGACGCAGCAGAACGCGGCGCTGGTCGAACAGGCTTCGGCTGCCTCGCAATCGCTGCGGCATCAGGGCCGCGAGCTGGACGATACCGTTTCTTCGTTCAAGCTCGCTGCGGCCTGAACGCGGCCTGAACGTGGCTTGAGAGCGACCTGTGCGCGACGTTGCAAGCGGCGTGATTCATTCGCGCCGCGTTGCGTATTCGCGCACGTATCGCATCGCTAAACGACGAATGATTTTCCGGCTTTATTTTTGTGCCCACGCGACAACCGGTAAATCATTAAGTCATATATGCACTTCGCTTTTCATTTGATGTGAAAACGAAATGACCAGCGTATCTGCATTGCAAACAGGTTGCAGTGCGGTATAAACCTACTATGATAAGAAGAACGCGCGGGTCTTGATCCCAATGATCGTGAATGCCTTGTATTGCGGCGTTTCAAGCGGTTTTGCGTTGTTAAGGCCCGCGTGTCAAAGGCTGTTGGGCCGCATCATGTGTGTGGCTTATCGGCGAATCAAGCGGCATTATCCTGGCGTAGACATTGCGCGATGAAAATCGCGTTGTCATATTTTGCGTCGAGAAAACATGCGCGGCCGTTTGATGCACTCAATTCAATCGCGCTTAACAGATGTGCACGGATGCACCGCTTTGCAGTGCAATCCGATTGCACGCGGAACCTGAGAGAGCAAACGCCGCAGCGGCGTGGTCGAGCCATGGCGTTTAAGTGGAGAGGGCACGATGAACGCGGCATTGACTATTGAATCGTTCTGGAAAGCATTTTGCGCGCGTCAGATTTCGCGTGGCGTGTCGCAGGCGCAGCTTCGCGAGTCGGAGACGGCGTTCTATTCGGGCGCGGTGACCATGTACGACATCATGATGATCGTCACCGATCCCAACCTCGATCCCATGGAAGCACACTCGATACTCGCCACGCTTTACGACGAGCGGGAAGACTTCCTGCGCATTCACGATATGGCGGCCATCGACCGCTAGCCGTCAGGCATGCCGCGCGGCATCGCGCCGCGCAATGATGGAAAGCACTATTGCGCCGTTTGCTGGCGCTGGTACTCGTTCTTCTTCATCTGCAGGTACTCTTGCCGGTCGAGTTCGTGCAACTGACGCGAATATTGCTCGGTCGCATCGAACCATGTGGCGAAACGCTGATCGACGCGCTTGTCGGCGGGAAGCGCAAGCGAAGCAAGGTACGCGTCGATGGCGAGGTAATAGCGCATCGTGTTGCGTTCCACCAGCCCGCGCACACCACCTACATAGTCGCCCGACGCTTTGGTGAATCCCACTTTCGCACTGCCTATCGTCGCGAGATACGTCTTCATCGCGATGCGGCCTGCCGTGCCGAATCCATATGAATATGTGAGATGCAGGAACGTGTGTCCTTTGCCGATATCGACGGCTTCGAGCACGATGCGATAGTCCTTCGTGCTGAGCGGTCCCGTTGCTGCGCTCAGATCGACCTGGAAATAATCCGGGTTCGTCGCCACGGAGCGGTAATTGAATTGCACGCGGTATGTGTCGCTGAGTTCCTGCTCTGTCTTTTTTCCCACGTTCATGCTGATGGTCGCACCGTTGCCGCCGGCGGACGCACGGCAGTACTTCGTGTTCAGATGCAGGATCAGTACTTCGCACCAGTTCGCAGGGCCTTGCTGCGGGTCGTTGAACGCGCGGTTGACAGTGGCGAACGGATAATCGACGACGGCATAGATGTCGCCTTTCAACGTGTTCGACGTCTCTTCCGAATCCAGATGGATCGGCCGGTTGAATACGTTCGACTTGAGCTGCGGCGCGAGCGCGTCGTATTTGTCCTTGAGGGCCGCCGCGTTGTCGTCGGCCCAGCTCAGGGCGCCGAGCGTGAGACCCAATAGCGCGAACACAACCAGTACGAATCGTTTTGTTATCCGCATGATCCCGTGAGTGCTCATGGCACGCGCTCCCGCTGACGGCGCTGTTATTGGGCAAACGTCGCACGAATATAGCAGAGACAGCGCACCACGCCGATCAGCCGATGAGCCGTTCGAGCATAAACGTGATTTGAACCAGCATTCACCGTAGCAACGCGCGTTCCTAGAATGACTTCCATGCGCTGACCCAGTCGCGCAACGCAAAGATCTCATCAACATATGGAGAACATCATGGAACGTCTGAATCGCCAACCCGTCAGCGAAGCCACCGGCCAGGCAGCGGAACTCTTTACAGGCATCAAGCGCGCGGTCGGCATGGTGCCGAATGCTTATGCGGCCATCGGCTCGAACAGTCCGGCTGCGCTGCAGATCGTGCTCGCAACGGGCGATGCGCTTGGCAAGGGCGCGCTGTCGCGCAAGGAAGTCGAAGCGATCAAGCTCGCGATCAGCGGCGTCGCGGAGTGTGACTACTGTCTTGCGGCTCACTCGCTGGCAGCGAAGAAAGTGGGCATCGCGGCTGACGACCTCGTCGCGTTGCGTGAAGGGCGCGATTCGGCCGACGCGCATCTGAATGCGATCGCCACCTTCGCGCGGACCGTGTTCGCGTCGCGCGGCACGGTGCCCGCGGCAGTCGTGGATGCTGTGAAGGCGGCGGGTTATAGCGACCAGCAGATTACGGAGACGCTGCTCGCGATCGCCGATATCACGTTCACCAACCTGTTCAATCGGGTCAACGACACGGTCGTCGATTTTCCGAAGATCTGAACGGGCAGCACATGGGCCGCTTCGAATGGCGGCTTTTTCCCGCGGCGGGTCTTGGCCCGTCGCGGGCGTAGCCGTTCCAGGTGCACAGCGACTGGAACCGCGCAATGGCGTAACGCGCGCGTATTTGTAGCAAGTTGATTCAGGTCTCCTGCCGCGAACGGGCGATCCGCTAGAATGAGGGTCGCCATTCACACCAAGGAGATACGCGTGAAATCAGTTGTTGCCCTGCTCGCTGCGGCCGCGCTCGCATCGGTGTCGCTCACCGCAAACGCTGCATCGACGGAGAAATTGCCCTCCGGCGTCGTCGTCGAACACCTGACGCAGGGAAGCGGCCCGCAACCCACGGCGTCCGACGTCGTGCGCGTCAACTACCGCGGCACGCTCGCGAACGGCACTGAGTTCGACAACTCGGCCAAGCATGGCGGCGCCGCAGAGTTTCCGCTCGGCCGTGTGATCCCCTGCTGGACGCAAGGCGTCGCGACGATGAAAGTGGGCGAGAAAGCCAAGCTGACCTGCCCGGCTGCGACCGCGTATGGTTCGCGTGGCGTCGGCGTGATCCCGCCGAACAGCGATCTGACGTTCGAAGTCGAACTGCTCGCGATCGTCAAGTAACGCTTCAAAAAAGCCGGTCTTTCAGACCGCGTAACCCCACGGGCAACCCGGCCTCCGAACGGCCGGGTTGCCCCGCCCAGCGCGCCACACCCGGCGCCCGTCATGCTCGCCCAACCCGACAATTGGGATTTTGCGCTTCACTATCGTTAACGCTGGCTGGCTGAACGCAAATTGGCGTGATACCTAAACGGTCTTGCGGCGAATCGGTTGGATGATTGGGATTCTGTCACCAATATGAAAAACTGTGCGCTCAGAATCCCGCAAAAAATAAAATCTGCATGACGGGGTGTAGGGTGACCAGAAAACAAAGAGTGCTGTTCCTTTGCAGGGACAACGCGGCGCTTAGCATTTTGGCGGAAGCCTTGCTACGCGAGCTGGACGGATTGCATTTCGACGCATTTAGCGCAGGTCTCGAACCCGCCGACAAGGTTCACACGGCGGCCATGGGAGAGTTGCGCCATGGCTTTTCCAGTCTGGAACTGCTGAATCCGAAGAGCTGGCTGGAATTCACGAGCGAATGGGCGCCGCAGATGGATTTCGTAGTGACGTTGTGCGACGAGTCGGCGCGCGTCGACATGCGCGCGTTCCATGGCGCGCCCACGCTTCGTCATTGGACGCTCACGCCGTCCGCGTATGCCGCTGCGGGTGCCGTCGAAAACGCGTTCTGGCAGATATTGAAGCGCGTCGAAGACTTCATCGCGGCCGAGCGCCGCCCGTGGCCGTCGCTGAAGCTGCCCGCCGTGGCGAGCTGCACATCGGACGCCTGCGACCTGCTGCTCAGCGGTCAGTGAGTCGCCAATGAGTGGCAACGCCCGTGCAGCATCGTGCGCCGCAACGGACGTGACGTGCGGAATGCAGGAACCTGAATTGCTTACTCGATCATTACAGACACACCGGGTCAGCAACCCATTCAGGGAGCACCATGAAAGACGACACACCGACCGCGCTGCCGCACGATGGCAACGCGCAAGCCCATTTCTCGCACTATGCCGCGCCGCTGATCGACAATGCGCTCGCGTGCGCAGCCGCATTGCGCGCGGATCCCGACGCCGAAGTCCTGCACAAGCTGCGCGTCTCGCTGCGGCGCCTGCGCACGTTGCTGTGGGCGTATCGGCCGCTGCTGAACGAACAGTTCGACAACCAGCAACGCGCGCTTTTCAAGTTCTACGCGAGCGCTGCGGGCAAGACGCGCGACTGGGACATCCTGATCGCGTTGCTCGATGAAACGAAAGACGCCGCGGAGCAACCGCGCGATGCGATGCGCGCCGCCCGCTCGAAGTCGCTCGATTCGAGCCGCGAGACCCTCGAACAGGCCGACGTGAAAGGCGCGTTGCGTGACACGCTCAAGGAAGCGAACCGCGAGCTGAACACCGCGCACGTACGCACGCCGCTGCCGAAATTCGCGCGCAAGCGTCTCGGGGAGGCGCAAAAGTCGATGGCGAAGCGCATGAAGCGTGCCGCACGAGCCCGGCGCTCGGACTATGCGTCGTATCACGAGGTCCGCAAGGCGGGCAAGAAACTGCGCTACCTGACCGAGTTCTTCGAGCCGATGCTGGCCAAAAAACAGCTGAAGGCCATCAAGCCGCTCAAGAAACTACAGAAGCGCTTCGGCGCGTTGAACGATGTCGTCGCGAGCGAGCAGTTGCTGCGCGATAACCAGGCGCTGTTCGCCGACGAGGCGGCAGCCGGGCACGCACTCGATGCGCTTGCGAAAGAACGCAAGCGCCGCGTGCGCGCCGCCGCGAAGCTGTTGTGACGCGAATGGATTGCGGATGGGGTTGCTACGGCTTCGTCACCGCCGTGATGCGGTCCGCGAGCGCAACGTTTCGCGCACGCGCTTCGCCGCGAAGAGCGGCACATAGTCGAGAATGCGCGCGTCGCGTTGATACGCCTGCACGGCATCGGTGTACATCTGCGAGACGACTTCTTCCGGGGCATCGGTGGATTCTGCGATTTCGTGCACGATCTTCTGCGAATCTTCCGTCTTCATGCAAGGCTCCTTGGCGTCAGTCGGTAATCACTCGGTAGTCGGAACCCTGAATTGAAGGACATGCGATGCGTGCGCGCCAATAGAACTTCGCAATCGGTGGACCCGCGCGGCGGGCGCACCGGGGTCACGCGCGAGGAAAGCCTGTTTGATCAGACAGATAGCGCGCGCGCCCCGGACTTTTCCGCAGGTCTTTCAACAGAAATTGTGGATAACATGAGCGCAAATCGGCCTCGACCCACGCACGGCTATTGAAGCCACTTGCGTACGTCTTTTTCCCAATCGGGGTCGCCGCAGCCCTTCGGATTTTCCGGGCCGAGCACGGTGATATAGCCTTTGCTCTTCATGCAGGACTCGTAGGCGCGCACCTTCGTGCACTGCCCCGGCCCTGCATTGCGCGAGACCGTCTTGCACTGCGCGATGCTTTGGTCCATCGGGCCGAAGTCCATGTCGTTCGCGTTGTTGGTCATCGGCGCGTCCGCGCCTGACAGCGAGAACTCGACGGGGCCGGTGTGAGTGCAGGCTGCGGTCAGCATCGCGACCGAGGCCGCCGCGACAAGAATAGGCGCGCGCAAAATCATGATTCACTTCCTTGGTGGTGTTGTGCGTTGAAATGTCATTCGCCGATCAGATGCAGCACGATATCGCGCTCCTGCGGCCGCGCGCGATGCTCGAACAGATAAATGCCTTGCCACGTGCCCAGTGTCATGCGGCCATATTCGACGGGTATCGACAGTTGGACCTGCGTCAGCGCGGTGCGCAGATGCGCTGGCATGTCGTCGGGACCTTCCGTGTCGTGCTCGTAGCGCGTGGGATCTTCAGGCGCGAGCATCGCAAAGTGCCGTTCGAGGTCGCGCTGCACCGAAGGGTCCGCATTCTCCTGAATCAGCAGCGACGCCGACGTGTGCCGGCAGAACACGGTCAGGACGCCCGTTTCGATCGACGCGTCGCGTACGAACGCGGCGATCTCGGCGGTGAAATCGAACAGTCCGCGAGCGCGCGCCCGCACGTTCAGATGGCGAATGGCCTGGCGCATGAATCGTTCTCCGTTGTGCGACATGAAATGACGACTGCTGCAGAGTTTACCGCGAGCCGCGCGGCCGATCCCTTAATGCAAAACCGGCTATGCTGATGCTTCAGCGTCATCGCACATACGAGGAAGGGAGGCCATCATCATGGAACGCGACGAATTCATCAATGCATTGAAGCGCGAAGGCTACGCGGAAATCGCGACCGTCACGCGCGATGCGCATGGCACGGTCGACGATCACGTGCACCCGTTCGAAGCGAAGGCACTGATCCTGCACGGCGAACTGGCGATACGCATCGGCACAGCGGAGCAGGTCTATGGAACGGGCGACGTATTCCATCTGCAAGCCGATGAAAGCCATTCGGAACGCGTCGGGTCCGAAGGGGTTCAATATCTGGTCGGCCGCAAGTAAGCACGATGAAATGAGCGTAAAAAAATCGGGCAGACCGCCAGCAAGTTTCTCGTCTACCGGCTACCATTTTTTCCGGAGCATCGACGCGATGTGTGTGCGTCGATGCCTGATCGCTCATTCCATCATCGAGGAGGTTTTGAATGCCCACGTCCACGACGCCCGTCTGGTTCATCACTGGCTGTTCAACCGGCTTCGGCAAGGAACTGGTCCGCGCAGTGCTCGAACGGGGCTGGCGCTGCGTGGCGACGGCGCGTAACGTCGCGTCGCTCGCCGATCTGGCCGAGCCCGGCAGCGACGCCGATGCACGTCTCGCCCGCGTGAAGCTCGACGTGACGGATGCCGCGCAGATCGCCGCTGCCGTCGAGACCGCGCAACAGCGCTTCGGCGCGATCGACGTGCTGGTGAACAACGCGGGCTATGGCTATCAGTCGTCGGTCGAAGAGGGCGACGAAGCGGAGATACGCGCGCAGTTCGACGCGAACGTGTTCGGCCTCTTCGCGATGACACGCGCGGTGCTGCCGGGCATGCGCGAACGGCGCAAGGGGCACGTGCTGAACATCACGTCGGTGGCGGGCATCGCGGGCTTTCCTGGCTCGGGCTATTACGCGGCGAGCAAGCATGCCGTCGAAGGCTGGTCCGATTCGCTCGCGACGGAAGCCGGGCCGCTCGGCATCCGCGTGACCTGCGTCGAGCCAGGCCCGTTCCGCACCGACTGGGCAGGCCGCTCGCTCAGGCAAACGCCCAACCGTATCGCCGACTATGCGGACACGGCGGGCAAGCGCATGCAGGCGACGGCGCAAAACAGCGGCCATCAGGCCGGCGATCCGGTGCGTGCCGCGCAGGCGATGATCCGCATCACGGAGACCGACCAACCGCCGCGTCATCTGGTGCTGGGCGCGTTCGGCGTCGATGCCGTCTCGAAGCGCCTGCATTCGGCACTCGCCGATATCGAAGCGTGGCGCGACACGAGTGTCGGCGCGGACTTTCCGGACAGCGGGAAATAAGCTTCAGGCAGGCCGCGCAGCGTCCGGATAGTATTGCGGCGCTTCGCGGCGGTCGAACATGCCGTAGTCGCGCACCACGCGCACGCTGCGCAGCCGTGCGCCATCGGGCAACGCGAGCGCGTTTGCAAAGGCCTCGGCGGCGCGCGCATCGCGCCATGCAGTGAGCAGAATGACGACGCCCGGCGTCAACACAGCGTCGAACACATCCCACGCTACGAGGCCCGTTGCGTCTTCGTGCAAGCCCAGCTTGCCCGCGACTTCGCGCGCGCCCGCGTGTTTCACCCAGTCAGGGTCGCGCCGCGCGTCGATCAGCACGATCGTGGTCGCGTCGCCCGTCTCCGTTTCGTCGAGTCGTTGCTCGTGCAACGTGTGGCCAGCGGGCAGACGCGTGTCGCGCGTCACCTGCCCCACACGCAGCCGATAGTCGCTGAACGTCTGCGTGCGGCCTTTTTCCTGCACGCCATGATGCGTCGCCTGCGTGCGCCATCGCACCAGCGCCTTTTCGTCACGCCAGCCGGACAGCGACAGCAGCACGCCGTCGCGCGTGAGACTGCCGTAACGGACGTTATCGACGAAGCCGTCGATCTGCTCCAGTTCCGGCTTCAGCATCTTCGCGAAGCCGAGATACGCGTCCCATCGGTCGGTGCGCGGTTGCACTTCGAACAGCACTGAAAACATCGTGTTCTCCACTTATGCGAACGCGGTTCAAACCGCCGCAATGCAATCGATTTCGATGTCGAAGCGCCCCGGCCACGCGGGCACGCAGACAAAGATACGCGCAGGCGGATCGTTCGGAAAATAGCGCGCGTAAATCGCGTTGACGGCCGCGAACTGCTCGACCGACGTGCAATAGACATTGCACTTGAGCACATTCTCAAGCGACGAACCCGCCGCCTCGACGCACAGCTTCAGCTGTTCGAGCACGAGCTCGGTCTGCCGTTCGAGCGGCGCGTCGACGATTTCGCCCGTTTCCGGATCAAACGGCGGCAGGCCCGACACGTAGACCGTGTCGCCGTGCCGCGTGACGACGGAAGTCGGCGCCTTCCAGCGTTCGAGCCAGCCCGACAGCGGCTCCACCCGGATGATCTCGCGTTTCATGGCAGCACTCCGTTTGCATGATCTGGCCGCTATCGTAGCGCCGGGCGCCGCGCCGACGTTTCAGGCTGAGACGAAATGACGGGTGCGAACGCGCAAATGCGCGCCTCATTTTCCTCTCATTCTTCGAGCTTACGATTCACACATCGAAAGAACCTGCAGCGCCCCAACCGACCTGGCGCGCTGCTCATAGAGGGGAACATCATGAACAGGTCATTCGTTACAGCATGTGCATCGGCGCTCGTCGTCTCGCTCGCATTGAGCGGCTGCGCAACCTTCGACGGCTCCGCCAACGTCTACAGCGCGTCGCAGGCGCAGCGCGAGGAAACGGTCCGCTTCGGCACCATCGAAAGCGTGCGCCCCGTCACCATCGACACGAGCAACGGCCAGCCCGGCTTTCTGGGCGCCCTCGGCGGCGGCGCGATTGGCGGCATCGCCGGCAGCGCGATCGGCGGCGGACGCGGCTCGATCCTGACGGGCATCATCGGCGGCATTGCGGGCGCGGTGGCGGGCAACGAGGTGCAGAACCACTTCGAGAAGAAGCAGGGCGTCGAAATCACCGTGCGGCTCGACGACGGCTCGCTGCGCGCCATCACCCAAAGCACCGACGGCCCGATGTTCTACGCGGGCGAACGCGTACGGCTGCTGTCGGAAGGCGGCGTGACGCGCGTGACGCTGTAAAGCGACGCAGCGCAAGCGTAAAGGAAGAAGGAGACCATCATGTTCATGCGCGACGACGTAATCTACGAGTTTCACCACATCGGCATTCCGACCAGCGAAGTGCGCGAAGGCGAACGCTACAGCCCGCAGTACCGGATGTACACGAGCGACAGCGATTGCAAGCTCGCGCGCATCCAGTACCACCGCTTCGAAGCCGATAGCCCGCTACACGAACTGATGCGCCGCATGCCGCATCTGGCGTTCAAGGTCGACGATCTCGACCGCGCGATCGACGGCAAAGAGGTCGTGCTCGGTCCATATGAACCGATCGACGGGTTTCGCGTGGCCGCGATCATCGACGGCGGCATGCCCGTCGAGCTGATCCAGACCGTCCTCGACGACGAAGAGATCTGGACCCGCTCGGTGACGGGCAGGCACGCGCGGCTTTACGCGGCGCAGTACGAGGCTTGAGTTTCAGGTAGCGCGTTTTAGCCAGGCGCGCCAGCCGCCGTATTGCGTGATATCGACGGCGCCTTCAAGACCGTACGCCTCGCAGACGAAGCCGGTTTCCCAGCGTCCGTCCGCAAGCTCGACCTTGCCGAGCGCGAGCGGCGCCGGAATGCCCGTGAGGAACGAACCAGCTTCACTGCTCGGCAACTCCCATATTTCGACTTCGATTGCCGCGCCATTCGTCGCATCTCGCGTCATGCCAGGCCGTTGCGTCGCGCCGCCACCCGCCAGCGCATACAGCCGATAGCGCGGCGCGCTGGCGGTCTTCTCGACGAGCCGTGCGCCACGCGCAATCAACTGTCCATTGAGCGCCAAGCCTTCGAGATGCGCGCCGCACACGACGAGCTTCATCCTGTCATTGCGTGCCGCGCGCGCGGGCGTGTCCGCACTCTGCTGCGCGCCGCCGATCAACGGCACGGCGAGCTTGCGATGCAGCGCATCGGCGACGCTCAGCAAATATTGATCGGTGAACGCGCGGCCGAACAGCGTCACGCCCCACGGCAGCCCATTGCGCATGAAGCCCGCAGGCGTCGCGATGGCGGCGTAATCGAGCAGGTTCATGAAGTTCGTGTAGTAGCCGAGCAGCGAGTTCGGGCCGATGGGATCGCGCTCCAGCTCATCGAGCGTGACCGCGCGCGGAATGGACGGCGTCAGCACGCAATCGAGTTCCGCGAGCACCGCGTCGCAACGCTGCTTCAGCGCCTGAAGCCGGTACTGCGCGCGAAATGCATCGACGGCGGTCGTGCCTGGCGCCTTCGCGAGCACGTCGCGAATCACGGGCAGCACGGCGTCGGGTTGCGATTCCATCAGCGCGCCTGCCACGCTATAGCGCTCGGCGACCCACGGTCCTTCGTAGAGTAGTCGCGCCGCTTCGACGAAGGGCGCGAAGTCGATCTCGACGGCCTCGCCGCCGATCGCTTCGAGCGCCGCGCGCGCCTGCGCGAACAGCACGGGGCTTTCTTCGCAGCCGGCAAATTCGAGCTGACGCGGCACCCCGAAGCGGAAGCGCGCGACGGCGCCGAACGCCGCTGCGTCGTTCCATTGCGGATTCGCGCGGCTATAGGCGTCGGCGGGATCGTGGCGGGAGGTGAGCGCGAGCAGCTCGCTCGCCTCGCTGGCCGTCGCGGTGAAGTACGTCACGCAGTCGAGCGTGCGGCAGGCGGGCACGACGCCCGCCGTCGACAGCAGGCCCTTTGTGCCTTTCGTGCCGACGAGGTTGTTCAGCGCGGCGGGCACGCGGCCCGAGCCGGCCGTATCGGTGCCGAGCGCGAAGCTCGCGACGCCGAGCGCCACCGCCAGCGACGACCCAGCGCTCGATCCGCCCGAAGGATACGCGGGGTGCACGCTGTTGCGGCACTTGCCATACGGCGAGCGCGTGCCGTTGAGGCCCGTCGCGAACTGGTCGAGATTCGTCTTGCCGATGGGCACCGCGCCGAGTGCGATCAGTTGCGCGATGAGCGTCGCCGACTCTTGAGGCGCATACGCGAAAGCGGGGCACGCGGCTGTCGTCGGAATGCCGGCGAGATCGATGTTGTCCTTCAATGCGAACGGCACGCCGTAGAGCGGCAGCGAATCGACATCACGCCCGTCGAGCGCCGCGAGATAAGGCTCGATTTCCGCGTCGGACAGCAGATGAATGAACAGGTGATAGTCCGGGTTCAGCGCCGCGGCGCGCTCGCGCAATGCGCCAATCAGCGCGCGCGGCGTGACGCGGCCTTCGCGATACGCGGCGCGCACAGCGGGAAGACGCAGATCGAATGAATCCATGTCCGATGGTTCCTTAATGCGTTGAATTGAAGTGTCAAATGAGGTGTCTCATGCGTGCTGGTCGATCACGACGACGCGCTGCCCCGCGCGAACGGGCGAACCCGGCGCGACGTGAATCTCGCCGACAGTGCCCGCGCAAGGCGCGATGACGGATATCTCCATCTTCATCGACTCGATCACGAGCAGCACGTCGCCCGCTTCGACGGTCGCGCCGGGCTCGACGCGCACTTGCCACAGATTGCCGGCAATTTCGCTATCGACGGCGATCTGCCCGTCGGTGAGCGGCGCGATTTCGGCGTCGGCGGTGACGGGCGGCTCCAGCGTGTCTTCGTTGCTGCCCGCTTCGTGCCAACGCTGGCGCTCGGCCTGAAACGCGGCTTGCTGACGCGTGCGGAATTGCGCGATGTCATCCGCCTCGCGTTCGAGAAACGCCTGATAGTCGGCCAGCGACAACTCAGTCTCTTCGATCTTCAGCGGATAACGGCCGAGCGGAAACGCTTCGCGGATGCGCAGCAGTTCGTCGGCGGAGACTTCGTAGAAGCGGATCTGATCGAAGAAGCGCAACAGGTACGGACGTCCAGCGAAATCCGCGACTTCGCGATAGCGGTTCCACATCTGCAGCGTGCGCCCGACGAACTGATAGCCGCCCGGCCCTTCCATGCCATACACACACAGATACGCGCCGCCGATGCCGACGGAATTCTCGGCTGTCCAGGTACGCGCCGGGTTGTACTTCGTCGTCACAAGGCGGTGACGCGGATCGAGCGGCGTGGCGACGGGCGCGCCGAGATAGACGTCGCCGAGACCCATCACCAGATAGCTCGCGTCGAACACGATGCGCTTCACGGCATCGATCGAATCGAGATCGTTGATGCGGCGGATGAACTCCAGATTGCTCGGGCACCACGGCGCATCCTTGCGCACGGTGGTCATGTACTTGTCGATGGCAAGCTGACACGCGGGGTCGTCCCACGACAGCGGCAGATGCACGATACGCGACGGCGCGCGCAGATCCTTTTGCAGCAGCACGCGTTGCCATGTCGCCGCGACATGCTCGAGCAGCGTCGCGAGCGGCAATTGCTCCGGCTGATAGTGAACCTGCAGCGAACGGATGCCGGGCGTCAGATCGATCACGCCGGGCAACTGCAACGCTTCGAGCGATTGCATCAACGCATGGCCACGAAAGCGCAGCACGAGATCGAGTTCGGACGGCCCGATTTCGAGCAGCAGATGCGTGTCGCCGGACAGTCGCGCGACGAGCCGGTCATCGCCTTCGCCAACGTTCAGCACGATGGGCGATTGCAAGTCCGCGCGTTGTTCTTCGGTATGCAGTGACGTTGCGTTTGCTGCGAGCGTGTCCACTTCTTCGATACGTGTGCGTGCCGCCGCGCGGGCCGTCGCGACATCGACGGGCACGAAGCGCACCTTGTCGCCCGCCTTCAGCTGGCCGATCTGCCAGAGGTCTGCTTCGATCACCGTGACGGGACACACGAAGCCGCCGAGACTCGGACCGTCCGGGCCGAGAATGACGGGCATATCGCCCGTGAAATCGACTGCGCCGACGGCATACGGATTGTCGTGAATGTTCGACGGATGCAGTCCCGCTTCGCCGCCATCCGCGCGCGTCCATTCGGGCTTCGGACCGATCAGCCGCACACCCGTGCGGCTCGAATTGAAATGGATCTCCCAGTCGGTGTCGAGAAACTGCTCGATATAACGCGCGCTGAAGTATTCGGGCGCGCCATGCGGACCGTAGATCACGCGCAGCACGCGCACATCGTCGAGGCGATGCGCGAGCGCGGCGGGCATTAATGCGCCCGCATCGCGATCAGAGAGCGGATGAAGATGCAGCACGTCGCCCGCGCGTAGCGCGCGTCCGCCGTGGCCGCCGAACTGCCCGAGCGTGAACGTGCTGCGGCTGCCCAGATACTGCGCGACATCCAGCCCACCGCGCACGCACAGATAGGCGCGCGCGCCTGCGCCGCGGATTGTGCCGAGCGCGAGCGTCGAACCGGCTGTGACGAGGAACGTCGTGTTCATCGGCTGCGGAATCTCGTCGAGCGTGACGGGCAGCGTTGCGCCCGTTACCGTGACGACGGCATCCGTGTTGAAGCGCAGCGTCGGCCCGCTCATCGTGATTTCGAGCGCGGCCGCTTGCGCGTCGTTGCCGAGCAGACGGTTGCCGAGGCGCAGCGCGCGATCGTCCATCGGTCCCGAGGGCGGCACGCCCACGGCCCAGTAGCCCGGACGGCCCGGATAGTCCTGCACGGTAGTCTGCGTGCCGCCGCCGAGCACTTCGAATGTCGATGCGCGATAACGCAAGCCTTCGAGGCAACGCGTCCACGGATGGCCGCTCGCGAACGGCGTGTCGGCGAGAATCTGCCGCAGATAGTCGCGGTTCGTCTCGACGCCATAGATGCGCGACGCTTCGAGCGCGGCGTCGAGCGCGTCGCGCGCCTCGTCGCGGGTCGGTTGCCACGCGATCAGTTTGGCGAGCATCGGATCGAACCACGGCGGCACTTCGCAACCAGCTTCGATCCATGTGTCGATGCGCAGTGCGTGGCCATCGGCATGCGGAAACGACACATCGGTCAGCAGCCCAGGGCAGGGTTTGAAATCGCGGCCCGGGTCTTCCGCATAGAGACGCGCCTGGATCGCATGGCCTTGCGGCTTCAGATCGCGCGACAACACATCGAGCGGCGCCAGCGTGCCCGCTGCCAGCTCGATCATCCAGCGCACCAGGTCCACGCCCCACACTTGCTCGGTCACGCCGTGCTCGACCTGCAAACGCGTGTTCACTTCGAGAAAGTAGAAGCGTGCGGCATCGCTGTCGTAGACGAATTCGACGGTGCCCGCCGAGCGATACGACACCGCTTGCGCAAGCCGGATCGCCGCGCCGCATAGCGCGGCTTCGACGCCGTCGGGCAGATTCGGCGCAGGCGTTTCTTCGAGCACCTTCTGGTTGCGCCGCTGCACGGAACAGTCGCGCACGCCGAGCGCAATGGCAGCGCCCTTGCCGTCGCCGAACACCTGTACTTCGAGATGCCGCGCTTTCTCGATGTACTTTTCGAGGAACACGCCGGCATCGCTGAAATTGTTCTGCCCGAGGCGCTTTACGTTGTCGAACTGTGCCGCCAGTTCATCCGCCGAACGGCACACGCGCATGCCGATGCCGCCGCCGCCCGCGGTGCTTTTCAGCATCACCGGATAGCGGATGCGTTGCGCCGCTTCGAGCGCGGCGTCGAGGCTATCGAGCAGGCCCGTGCCTTCGAGCATCGGCACGCCCTGTTCAGCGGCGATCGCGCGGGCCGTGTGCTTGAGGCCGAACTCGCGCAATTGCGCGGGCGTCGGTCCGATGAACGCGATGCCTGCAGCCTCGCAAGCTTCGGCAAAGGCCGCGTTCTCCGACAGGAAACCGTAGCCCGGATGAATCGCCTGCGCGCCTTGCGCACGCGCGATCTCCAGAATCTTCGCGATGTCGAGATAGGTGACGCTCGCCGCGCCGTCGCCGAGACTGCATGCCGTATCGGCGAGACTGACGTGACGGCTCGCGCGGTCCGCCTCGCTATAGACGGCGATGCCTTCGACGTTCAGTTCGCGCAGCGTGCGCAGAATGCGGCAGGCAATCGCGCCGCGATTCGCAATGAGGACTTTATCGAACATGAGTGGATGTTCAATGCGTGGGCGGGTCGTCCCGCCACGTGGGCATGCATGCCGAGGTCGTCCACGGCAGGTCGCTTCGTTTCAGGTTTTAAAAGCGGGCTTAGTGCTTCGTGTATTCCGTAGAGCCGTCGATGCGCATCAAACGCCCGGCGCGCACTTTCATCACCGTGTAGAGCCATACACGCAGCGTGCTCAGTTCCATATCGTCAGCTCCGCGGGAGTGGGGTTGTACGCATTGCACGGATTGTTCAGTTGCGGGCAGTTCGAGATCAGCACGATCACGTCCATTTCCGCGCGCACTTCGACGTATTTGCCGGGCGCGGAAATGCCGTCCTCGAATGTGAGGCCGCCCTCGGATGTGACGGGCACGTTCATGAAGAAATTGATGTTGGCGGCGATGTCGTGCTTCGACAGACGGCCGTCATGCGCGCAGGCGCGCAGGTAGTTGTCGCGGCAGCTATGCATGTAGCGCTTTTCGAGCGCATAGCGCACGGTGTTGCTCTCCTGCGCGCACGCGCCACCGAGCGTGTCGTGACGTCCGCAGGTATCGGCGACGATGGTCAGCATGGGATTGCCGAGGTTCGAATAGAGCACGGTGCCCGTGGTCAGATAGAGGCTTTGCTGACGGCGCAGCGTGCGTTGCGCGTCGTAGCGTTCGCGCGGATCGGCAACGCTGTAGAACAGCGTGTCGATCGCCTGATTGCCTTCTACGTCGCGAATGCGCAGCGTCTGGCCCGCTTTCAGTTCCTTGAGCCATGGCTCGCCCGCGGGCAAGGTTTCGCGAAAGATCGCGTCGGCGGGGTCGAGCGTGCTGGTCGTGAGGATGGATGTCGTCATGGCGCGCGTTCCGCTCAGAGAAAGAATCGTTCGGTGTTGATAAAGCCGCGCGCGTTTTCATCGCATGACGTGCGGCAGATTTCGGCGACCTGGCTGTCGGCGGCGCGCAGCGTGAGCTTCACGGGTTTCGGCGCGTATTCCGGGTTCGGGTCGAGCGGATGCTGGATCGCCGTCAGCACGACAAGCGTGTTCATCGGTGCATATAGTTCGATGTAGTCGCCCGTTTTCGAATTGCCTTCGACGAAGCTGAGCGCGCCCGCATCCGTCACATCGATGCGGCTGAAGAGATTGAGCGTCATCAGCAGATCGGAAATGCCGAGTCCCCATTTGCCGAGTTCGACGAGCAGATTGTCGGTGCCGTTGCGATAGAACGCGTTGCGCAGTTCCTGATAGCGGCCTTGCCCGTACTTCTCGAACACTTCGGCTGCATTCGACACACCCGCGAGACTGTCGTGCCATCCACACGTATCCGCGACAATCGCGGCGAGCACGCGGCCCATGTCGGAATAGAGGCAATGGCCCTTGGTCAGCTTGGCCGTGTGCTGGCACTTGAGCGTATCGGGCAGATTCAGCCGCTCGCTTTTTTCGGCGGCATTGAAGAGCAGCATCGCGACGTTCGCGCCGCCGCGCGGATCGGTGATACGCAGCAACTGGCCGCGCTTGACGATCAGCGATGCATGTCCGCCGCCGGGCACGGTTTCTTCGAGCAATGTTTCGTTCATGTGTTTTGTCCTTTCGATCATGCGGGTACGGCGAGCAGCGGCGGAATCGTCATCGCCGCATGCGCTTCGCGCACACCGTTGCGTTCGAGGGGAATGTCATAAGTGATGCGCGCACCGTACGCCTGCGGCGCTTGCGGATCGACGCGCACCTTGTCGAACACGAGCACGCGGCTGCCGAGCGTGAAGCCTTCCTTCAGGTCGTGCGTGACCATGAAGACCGTCAGCTTCGCTTCGCGCCACAGCCCGGTCAGCAGTTCGTGCATGTCGCGGCGGATGCCTGGGTCGAGCGCGCCGAACGGCTCGTCGAGCAGCAGCACGCGCGGTTTCATCACCAGCGCCTGCGCCAGTGCGAGACGTTGCTGCATGCCGCCCGACAGTTGATGCGGATACTTGTCGAGCGAATCGGCGAGGCCGACGCGCGTGAGCATCGCGACGGCTTCATCGCGTGCGAGGCGGCGGCGCGCGCCGAACAGACGGCCCGTGAGCGGCGCATGCGGAAGTTCGAGGCCGAGCATCACGTTGCGCAGCACGGTGAGATGCGGAAACACCGAGTAGCGTTGGAACACCACGCCGCGATGCGGGTCCGGCTCCGGCGGTAACGGTTCGCCGTCGAGCAGGATTGCACCGCGCGTCGGGCGTTCCTGGCCAAGCAGCAGGCGCAGGAACGTCGACTTGCCGCAGCCCGACGCGCCGACCATCGAACAGAACTCGCCTTCCGCGATGCGCAGATTGAGCCGCTCCAGCACGACCTGATCGCCGTACTGTTTCCACAGGTTGCGGATCTCGATCATGCGCGGCCTCCGTTGTACCAGGGGAAAGCCCATTGCGTGAGACGGCGCAGCGCTGCGTCGATCAGCCACGCGAGCAGCGTGATCCACGCGACGTACGGCAGGATCACATCCATCGCGAGATAGCGGCGCACCAGAAAGATGCGATAGCCGAGTCCATCCGTCGAGGCGATCGCTTCCGCTGCGATCAAAAACAGCCACGCCGATGTCAGCGCAAGACGCAATGCAATCAACAGACGCGGCAGCAGTTGCGGCACGATCACCCGCAGAATCAGCGTCCAGCTCGATGCGCCGAGCGTTTGTGCCTTGATCCACAATTCCTCGGGAATTTCGCGCGTGCGCTGTTGAAGATCGCGGATCATCATCGGCGTGATGCCGATCACGATCAGCACGACTTTCGACAGCTCATCGAGACCGAACACGATGAAGAGAATCGGCAACACCGCGAGCGGCGGAATCATCGATATCACCGTGATGAACGGCGACAGCGTCGTGCCCGCGAGCGGGATGCTGCCCGTCACGATGCCGAACACGAGCGCGATCGCCGCGCTCGCGACCAGCCCGATGCCGAGCCGCCGCATGCTCGACACCGTGTCGTCCCACATCATGTATTCGCCCGTGCGCTTGTCCTCGGTGAACGCGTATTCGTGCAGCGCGTCCTTCATCTGCGTGGCGCTCGGCAGCAGCTTGTCGTCGGGATTGGCCTGCAGCCGCAGCGACGAGCCGGTGAGGTACACCGCGATCAGCACGATGAAGGGCAGCAGCAACAGCATGAGACTGCCGGTGCGGCCTGGATGTCGGTTGATGAGCCGCATGGGCCTCTCCTGCTCAGATTGAAGCCGCGCTCACAGCTTGCCTTGCGCGGCCAGGCGCACGTATGTCGGATCGAAACGCAGCTTCAGGTTGCCCTTGCTGCCGACCACCACGTTGTTGTCGAACGCCATGCCGACGGCACCCGCGTTCGGCGCGCCCTTGCCGAGCAGACCGTGATCGAACGAGAACTGCGCGACGCGCGTCATGATCTTCGGCATGTTCGGGCTGGTGGCGAAATCGAGCGCCTGTTGCGGCGTGTAGAAGAGCGCCGTGGTGGAGAGTTGCGCCTTGTAGCCGGCGAGGTCGGTGCCCGATGCTTTGGCCATCGACGTGAGCGCGGCCTCCGTGTCAGGCGACGTGCCGTGCATGGTCTGCATGATTTCGAACCATGCGCCCGTCAGCGCCTTGCCGAGCGCCGGGTTGTCATGCAACGTCTTCGTGTTGACGACCATCATGTCCATGATCTCGCCCGGAATGCGGCTCGAATCGAACACTTCCGTGACGTTCGGCTTCGCCTTCAGATCGGCGAGCATCGGGTTCCACGTGACGGCGTTGTGCACGGTGGGCGTCGCGAACGCGCCGGAGATATCCGCGTCGGACGTGTTGACGGTCTTGATGTCGCGCTCGCTCATGCCCGCCGATTCGAGTGCACGCGCGAGCAGATAGTGCGAGACGGAGAGTTCGACGAGATTGACGGGCTGGCCTTTCAGGTCAGCGACCTTTTTGCCTGCGCCCTTGATGAGCACGCCGTCGTTGCCGTTCGAGTAATCGCTGACGATCAATGCCGTACTGTCCACGCCACCCGTTGCAGGGATGGTCAGCGCGTCCATGTTGGTCATCGCACAGCCGTCGAACTTGCCGGCCGTGTACTGGTTGATCGATTCGATGTAATCGTTCAGTTGCACGACATCGACATTGATGCCGTACTTCTTCGCCCATTTGGACATGATGCCTTGGGTCTTCGCATAACCCCACGGCATCCAGCCGGCGTAGATGGTCCAGCAGACCTTGAAGTCCTTACGGGCCTGAGCGAATGAAGGCGTGGAAAAACACAGGGAGAGAGCGACGGCGGCAGCGGCTGCAAAACGAAGCTTGCGCATGAGGTTGACCTCGCAGGGACGGTTATCGACGGCAGGAGCGGCGCGACGCATCGCGTTCTCTCCCGGGCTTTTATCCCGCCGTGTAACCTCATCGAGGTCGACAACTCTCGGACCAGCGTCGCGTATCGAATGCATGTGTTTGCATCGATGCGGACCGGAACCCTAGTCATCCATTTGCCAGATTGTGACTGCTAAACCGGATGCTGCACCGGCTCCTGCACGTTACTAAGCGATAAGCATGCCATTGCCGTCTTTACTTGGGTTCAGCGCTTTTCGCATGCGGTTCGTGCACAAGGTTGAAGCGTGATCGCGATCTGCGCGCGCGTGTTCGCACCAGTCGGGTGCTTCACACGGAAGTCATTTACCCAGCCGTTCCGCCAGCGCATAGCGGCGCATGCAGCGCTCCATGCTGTCGAGAAACGCGTGATCCGCCGCATTCATCTTGCGGTCGCGATGCCACAGCAGATGCACGTCGACATCGACGAGTCCTTCTTCGGGCGGCAGGCGCCACAGGCGCTGCTGCGCGATGTCGTCGCGCACGATGTGCTCGGGCAGGCAGCCGATGCCGAAGCCCGCGAAGATCAGCCGCCGCACTTCGTCGAGACTCGGCGACGACGCGACGATGCGCCCCGTGAAGCCCTTCTGGTCGCGAAACACCGTGAGCGGTGAAAGACTGTCACCGATCTGGTCGCTCGTGAACGACACGAAGTTTTCGGCGAGCAGGTCTTCCATCGTCAGTGGCGATTTGCCGTACAGCCGGTGATGACGCCCGCAGAAAATCGCATAGCGTTGCCGCAGGAAGCAGCGCATTTCCAGCTTGTCGTGCGGTGAGCGGCACAGGCCGAGTCCTGCAGTCGCGGTCTTTTGCAGCAGCGACGAGATGATGTCGGACGAGCGCATCACCTCGATCTGCAAGTCGATGCGCGGATACGCGCGATGAAAGTCCGCAAGAAACTCGTCGTACACGGGCGACTCGATGCGGCTGATGGTCAACAGGCGAATCGAACCGCTGATGTCCTCGGTGCGGTCGTCGATCTCGGTTTCGAGCCGCGAGATATTGCCGTAGATATCGCTCGCAATGCGATAGACCTCTTCGCCCGCCTGGGTCGGCGCGAAGTACGGGCCGCGGCGGTCGATCAGCTTGCGCTCCAGCGTTTCCTCGAGCCGCCGCAACGCCTGGCTCACGGCCGGTTGCGTGACGTGCAGGCGCGCGGCGGCGCGGCTCAGGCTGCGCTCCTGCATGATCACGAGGTACGTGCGCAACAGATTCCAGTCGAGCCGGTCATTCAGAAAGCGGGCGATGTCGGTGCGCATCGAAGGCAACTATAAGTTGAATTTATGCGGCGAATAATAACTCGAAATTTGACTAATGTTTTCTGGCCGCCGATAAATGACACATGCCGTGGCGCGCGCCCGCTCTGAGAAACGAGCGGCACACTCATCCCAACACCGCGCGCAATGCCACGGGTTCAACCCACGTCAGACGTGCATCAGGAGCCAGCATGACCCAAACCATCAGTACCACCCGTCAGCCGGGACGCGCCGCAACGGCCGCGTTCATCGGCACGATGATCGAGTGGTACGACTTCTATATCTACGCGACGGCCGCCGCGCTCGTATTCGGCGAGCTGTACTTTCCGTCGAACGACCGCTTCGTCAGCACGATGGCGTCGTTTGCGACGTTTGCCGTGGGCTTTTTCGCGCGGCCGCTGGGCGGCATCGTGTTCGGCCATCTCGGCGACCGCATCGGCCGCAAGAAAGCGCTGATGACGACGCTGATGATGATGGGCGTCGCGACCGTGTGCGTCGGCCTGCTGCCTGACTATTCGAAGGTCGGCATGCTCGCGCCTGTTTTGCTCGTGCTGCTGCGCGTCGTGCAGGGCATTGCCGTCGGCGGCGAGTGGGGCGGTGCGGTGCTGATGGCGGGCGAACATGCGCCGCAAGGGCGCCGCACGTTCTTCGCGTCGTTTGCGCAACTCGGCAGTCCGGCGGGGCTGATCCTGTCGCTGATCGCGTTTCGCGCGGTGACCTCGATGGACAAGGCGGACTTCGTGTCGTGGGGCTGGCGTCTGCCGTTTCTCGCGAGTTCCGTGCTGCTGATCGTCGGTATCGTGATCCGTCTCGGCGTGAACGAATCGCCGGAATTCCAGCGCGTGAAGGAATCGAACCGCACGGCGAAGCTGCCCATCGCCGAAGTGGTCAGTTCGGCGTGGGGCCTCGTGCTGCTGTGCATCGGCGCGAATACGATCGGCATTGCGGGCGTGTACTTCACCAACACCTTCATGATCGCGTACACGACGCAATATGTCGGCGTGACGCGCTCGCTGATTCTCGACTGCCTGTTCGCCGTCGCGATCATCCAGTTCGTGTCGCAGCCGCTCGCTGCGTGGACGGCCGAACGCATCGGCGGCGCGCGCTTCCTGAAGATCGCTGCGTTGCTCGCGATGATCTCGCCGTATCCGATGTTCATGCTCGTGCAAAGCGGTTCGGCCGTGCCGATGGTGATCGGCATCGCGATCGCCGTGATCTGCATGGCGAGCTTCTACTCGGTGATCGCGGGCTTCGTCAGCGGCATATTCCCGACGCGCGTGCGCTACTCGGGCATCTCGCTCGCGTATCAGGTGTGCGGCGCGGTGGCGGGCGGTCTCACGCCGCTGGTCGGCACGTGGCTCGCGCATCGCTATACGGGCCAATGGTGGCCGCTCGCCGTGTTCTATACGTGCCTCGCAGGGATCTCGCTGGTGTGCATCGTCGCACTCGATGCACGGCGCGCGACCCACGCGGAACAGACTGAAGCCGTCGGCGCGCACTGAACCGAACTCACGTTGAACGACCCGGAAGACTCATGAAAGACCTGTTGCAAATCGACGGCGCGCGCCTTTGGCGAAGCCTGATGGACATGGCGCAAATCGGCGCGACACCGAAGGGCGGCGTGCGGCGTCTCGCACTCACCGATGAAGACGTGCGTGGCCGCGATCTGTTCGCGACGTGGTGCCGCGACGCGGGCATGACGGTGAGCGTCGACGAAATTGGCAATCTGTTCGCGCGCCGCGAAGGCGTGCAGAAGGATGCGGCGCCCGTGCTGATCGGCAGCCATCTCGACACGCAGCCCGAAGGCGGGCGCTTCGATGGCGTCTATGGCGTGCTCGCCGCGCTCGAACTGGTGCGCGCGCTGAACGACGCGAACATCGTGACGGAGAAGCCGATCGAAATCGTTTCGTGGACCAACGAGGAAGGCGCTCGCTTCACGCCTGCGATGCTCGGCTCGGCGGTGTTCACGGGCATTACTGCGCTCGACGAGGCGCTTGCGAAGAAAGACGCGGACAACATCACGTTGGCGGATGCGTTGACACACAGCGGTTATCGCGGCGCGCGCGCCGTCAATGGCCAGGCCGTCGATGCGTATTTCGAAGCGCACATCGAACAGGGCCCTGTGCTCGAAGCGAACGGAACGACGATCGGCGTGGTGACGGGCGGCCAGGCGATCCGCTGGCTCGACGTGACGGTGACGGGCATGGCCGCGCATGCGGGCACGACGCCGATGCCGTATCGCAAGGATGCTTACTTCGCGAGCGCGCAGATGGCGTCGGAGCTGGAACGCATCGTCGAACGATACGCGCCGCGCGGACTCGTAACGATTGGGCAAGTCGGCATCAGGAACGCATCGCGCAACACGATTGCAGGCGAAGTGTCGTTCACCGTCGATCTGCGTCATCACGAAGACAGCGAAGTCGATGCGATGGAGCGCGATCTGCGCGCGGCATTCGAGCGTGTTGCGCAAGCGCGCGGCGTGCAGCTTCGCGTCGAAACATATTGGCGCAGCCCCGCGACGCCGTTCGATACCGCGTGCGTTGATTTGGTCGCGCAAGCGGTCGAAGCACTCGGCTATTCGAACGAGCGCATCGTCAGCGGCGCGGGTCACGATGCGATCCATCTTGCGCGCTATTGCCCGACGGCGATGGTGTTCATTCCGTGCGTCGACGGCCTGTCGCACAACGAAGCCGAAGACGCACTGCCCGACGACGTCACGCGCGGCGCGAACGTGCTGCTCAATGCGGTGCTCGCGCGCGCGGGCGTGATGGCGACTGCGGACGCGCAATAAGAAAGGACCAGCAATGAAGACGTTTTTCCACCCCGAACAACTGCTGCATCATCCGCGCTCTTATCTGTCGCGCGGACAGATGCGCGAGCCGCAGGAAGTGCCCGAGCGCGCTGCGCGGCTCGTCGCTGCTGCGAAATCGCTGGACTTCGATGTCGTCGAACCGGCCGATCACGGTACGGCCGCGATCGCCGCCGTACACGACATGAACTATCTGCGCTTTCTCGAAGAGGCGCATCGCGACTGGAAAAAGATGCCCGACGATTGGGGCGACGAAGTGATGTCGAACATCTACGTGCGCGATCCGAATCCGTTGCGCGGCGTGCTCGCGAAGGCGGCGCGCTATCTCGCCGACGGCAGTTGCCCTGTTGGCGCGAATACCTGGCGTGCCGCGTACTGGTCGGCGCAAAGCGCGTTGGCGGCGTCGTCGGCCGTCAACGCGGGCGCGCGCGAAACGTATGCGCTGTGCCGGCCGCCGGGCCATCACGCGCGTGCAGATGCCGCGGGCGGCTTCTGCTATCTGAACAACGCCGCGATTGCTGCGCAGTCGTTGCGCAGCCGCTTCAAACGCATCGCGATTCTCGACACCGACATGCATCACGGCCAGGGCGTGCAGGAGATCTTCTACGGACGCGATGACGTGCTGTACATCTCCATTCACGGCGATCCGACCAACTTTTATCCCGTTGTCGCGGGTTATGAGGAAGAGCGCGGCGCGGGTTCGGGCGACGGCTTCAACGTCAATCTGCCGATGCCGCACGGTTCGTCGGAAGCGGTGTTCTTCGACAAGCTCGACGATGCGCTGCGCGTGTTAAAGCGCTTCGAGCCCGACGCGCTGGTGCTCGCATTGGGCTTCGATATCTACAAGGATGATCCGCAGTCGCAGGTGGCCGTGACGACGGAAGGCTTTGGGCGGCTCGGCGAAGCGATCGGCTCGCTGAAGTTGCCTTCCGTGATCGTGCAGGAAGGCGGCTATCACCTGGAAAGCCTCGAAGCGAATGCGCGCGCGTTCTTCGGCGGCTTTATGGAGAAGCGCGGCGGGTAAGTGCCGATTTTCAGGCGCGACATGCAAACGGCCTCGCAGCAATGCGAGGCCGTTTTTCGTTGCTTCAGCCATAGCCTGTGCAGAAACGGTGCCGCAAACCGACCGTGACGATCGTCTGCGATTGCGCCGAGGAGTGGCGGTTGCCCTGGTCAGACGCTTTGACAGGTTTGCCCGCCGTGCTGGGCGAAACGGATCGAGTGACGCGCATGCCGCATCAAGCGACGACGGGCCTGTGACCGTTGCGAACGAACGGTCAGCGCGAATGCGCCAGCGCAAATGCGCCAGCGCAAATGAAAACGGGCGTCCAATGGACGCCCGTCAAATGCTAGCGGTTGAAGCAGATCAGCCCGGCAGACGCGACGAAACAGCCGCCGGCCGGTTGTTCGACGCGACGCCCGTGTCCGTCGGCAGCGCGGAGCCTTGTGCTTGCGCAACCAGGTTTTCCGTGGCCGGACCGATCGCGTCGGTGAACGTCTTCGGACGCACGCCGATAGCCAGCACCAGCACGGCCATCGCACCGAGCAGCACGAACTCGCGGCGGCCCAGATCGCGCAGGCTCGACACGCGCGTGTTCTTGATCGCGCCGAACATCACGCGCTTGTACATCCACAGCGTGTACGCGGCGCTCAGGATCAGCGTCAGCGCAGCCGTCGCGCCAACCCAGAAGTTGAAGCGGATCGCGCCCATCAGCACCAGAAACTCGCCGACGAAACCCGACGTGCCCGGCAGGCCGACGTTTGCCATCGAGAACAGCATCGCGAACGTAGCGAGCTTGGGCATCGAGTTGGCGACGCCACCGTAGGCGTCGATCGAGCCGTTCTTCGTGCGGTCGAACAGCATGCCCGTGCACAGCAGCATCGCGCCCGACACGATGCCGTACGACAGCATCTGCACGACGGCGCCTTCCGTGCCCATGCGGTCGAACGTGAACAGGCCGAGCGTGACGAGGCCCATGTGCGCGACGGCGGAATAGGCGAGCAGCTTGCGCATGTCGGTCTGCGCGAGCGCGAGCAGGCTGCCGTAGATCACCGCGACCAGCGACAGCGCGATCATCGCCGGTGCGAAGAAGTGACAGGCGTCCGGCACGATGGGCAGCGCGAAGCGCAGCAGGCCGTAGCCGCCCATCTTCAGCATGCCGAGCAGCACGGCGGCGCCCGTCGGGCCGTCCGAGTGGACGTCGGGCAGCCACGTGTGCACGGGCCACATCGGCACCTTCACCGAGAAAGCCGCGATGAAGCCGATGAACACCATGATCTGCGGCATGAAGTCGAGCTTCAGCGTGCGCCACGTGGCGATGTCGAACGTGTGCGAGTGCGCCCAGAGGTAGATCAGCGCGGCGAGCATCGCCAGCGAGCCGACCAGCGAAAAGAAGAAGAAACGCACCGCCGCGTAGACGCGGCGCTTTTCGCCCCACGTGCCGATCAGCAGATACAGCGGAATCAGCGACGCTTCGAAGAACACGAAGAACAGCATGCCGTCGAGCGACGTGAACACGCCTTGCATGCAGCCGGACAGCAGCAGGAACGCGCCGTAGTACTGCGCAACACGCGTGGTGATCGATTCCCACGACGCGATCACGATGATCAACGTCGTCACGGCCGTCAGCACGGTGAACCACAGCGAAATGCCGTCGACCCCGAGGTGATACGAGATGCCGAACTCGGGCAGCCACGCGGACTGCTGCTCGAACTGCATCGTCGACAGCGACGAATCGAAACCCGCTACCAGCGGAATGACGGGCAGGATGCTGACGGCTGCGCCGATCAGCGCAAGCCAGCGCGTGCGGCTCTGCGCGCTGTCAGAGCCGCCGAGCAGCACGACGATACCGGCGACGATGGGGACCCAGATCAGGAGGTCGAGGACTGATGGGAGGTGCATTTGCTCTTTGATGAAACGCCTGAACGCGAATAGCAGGCCCTCGCCCGTGGGGCGAAGGATCAAAAAACCTTACATGGACATTTCGACGGACGGCCCCGAAGGGCGCGGGACGGCGCGCAGCTTGCGCACACGCGTAACCAAAACGCATGACGGTCAGGGTTAACGAGGATAACTCAAAATAATAATGTTGCGCTGCCACAAGTGCGTTTTTTATTTATTGCGAAAGTCGGCATTGACATTGATGGGTGGTCCTGCGCAGGTGAAGTGCGCTGCACAAAGAAGCAGCACTGGAAGCGCTTCCACACGATGAGGCGCAATGGCGGCTTACAGGGCTTGCCCTAGATTTAAGCGACCGTTGTTCGCTGTACGCTTAAGTCGCGAGGAGACGAACCCATGAGAAAAGTTTTCCACATCGCTGTTATCGCCGTTTTGGCCTACCTGGTTGCCGATCGGGCGCTGCTGCATGCACAGGCTCAGGAAGCCAGCACGTTCGCTTGCGCGCAAGGTGCCGAACAGGTGAAGCTGGATGCGCTGGGCAGAGGGTTTGGCGACGCCGCCGCGAGCAGTCAGGGCGATGCGTTCAGGTCGGGATGTCTGGTGACAGGACGTGGCCGTCCGACAGAGATGCTGGCGCGCAACTGATGCGCAGATGAAGCAGGGCAGGGAAGCCGCGCCGGCCGCACGCTAAGGCATGTGCAACCGGCGCGAAGATGTGCGCTTAACGCAAGGTTAGCGCGACATCATGTTCATGCTGACGTTATGCATGACCCACAGCGTTCCGCCGATCACGATAACAGCCGTCAGCACCGTGAACGCGAACGCGGTCACGTTCCAGCGCTGACCCGACGACGTGTTCATGTGCAGGAAGTACACCAGGTGCACGACGATCTGCACGAGGCCGAGGCCGGCAATCGCGTAGAGCGCCTGCGTGCCCGTCGCCCAGCCCGCCAGCACCACGCCGAATGCGGCTGCCGTCAGGATGACGGACAGCACGAATCCGATCATGTAGCTGCCGAAGCTGCCATGGCTTTCGTCACCGTGCGCCGAATGTGATGAGTGAGAATGGCTGCTCATTTAGATCACGCTCGCAAGATAGACAAACGAAAAAACACCGATCCACACGATGTCCAAGAAGTGCCAGAAGAGGCTCAGGCACGTCAGACGGCGCAGTTCGCGCTCGCCCAGAGCGGGCGCGCGCACGACCTGAATCATCATCACCAGCATCCACACCAGACCCGACGTGACGTGCAGGCCGTGCGTGCCGACCAGCGTGAAGAACGCCGACAGGAACGCGCTGCGGTCAGGACCCGCGCCGTCCGCGATCATGTGCGAGAACTCGCGGATTTCCAGCGCGACGAACGACGCGCCCAGCACGAACGTCACAGCCAGCCAGAACAACGTGGTGCTCTTGTTGTTCTTGTGCGCGCCGAGCATCGCGAAACCGTACGTGATACTCGAGAACAGCAGGATCGCCGTTTCGATCGCCACGCCCTGGATCTCGAACAGATCCTTGCCGCTCGGACCGCCCGCGAACTGATGGCTCATCACCGCAAACGTCGCGAACAGCGCCGCGAACAGAATGCAGTCGGTCATCAGATACAGCCAGAAGCCGAACACCGAATTGGACGGTGCGTGTTCCGCGTCGTGATGATGCGGGTCCGCAACAATAGCTTTTTGTAGCATCAGGCAATCTCCTCAGCTTCGGGCAGTTGCTTGGCGATCGCCGCGCCCGAACCAGCGCCGTTACGTTCTTCCATCAGGCGAACGGTTTCAGCGGGGATGTAGTAGTCGGTGTCGTTATCGAAGCTGCGTGCGATCCACGTACCGATCGCGCCGATAAAGGCCGCGATAGCCAGCCACCAGATGTGCCACGTCAACGCGAAGCCCAGCGCAAGGCTGAACACGCCGATGAAGAAACCAGCGCTCGTGTTCGACGGCATGTGGATGTCGCGGTACACCGGCTTCTCGACATTGCCGCGTGCCTTCATGTCGTGGAATGCATCCAGCTCATGCACGACAGGGACGGTGGCGAAGTTGTAGATCTGCGGCGGCGAAGTCGTCGCCCATTCGAGCGTACGGCCATTCCACGGATCGCCCGTGAGGTCGCGGTTTTCCGGCTTGTTGCGATCGCGGATCGACACGACGATTTGCAGCAGCTGGCAGCCGATACCGATCGCGACCAGCACGGCGCCGAGTTCGGCGACCAGCAGCCACGGATGCCATGCCGGGTTGTCGTAGTGGTTCAGACGGCGCGTCATGCCCATGAAGCCGAGCACGTACAGCGGCGTGAACGCAACCCAGAAGCCGATCTGCCAGAACCAGAACGCAGCCTTGCCGAGCTTCTCGTTCAGCTTGAAGCCGAACGCCTTCGGGAACCAGAAGTTCATGCCAGCGAGGTAGCCGAACAGCACGCCGCCGATGATCACGTTGTGGAAGTGAGCGATCAGGAACAGCGAGTTGTGCAGCACGAAGTCCGCGCCGGGAATCGCCATCATCACGCCCGTCATACCGCCGATCGTGAACGTGACCATGAAGCCGAGCGTCCACAGCACCGGCGTCGTGAACTCGATGCGGCCCTTGTACATCGTGAACAGCCAGTTGAACACCTTCACGCCCGTCGGGATGGCGATGACCATCGTCGCAATGCCGAAGAACGCGTTGACGTCGGCGCCCGAACCCATCGTGAAGAAGTGGTGCAGCCACACGAGGAACGACAGCACCATGATCGCGCAGGTTGCGTAGACCATCGTCTTGTAGCCGAACAGCGGCTTGCGCGCGAACGTCGAGATGACTTCCGAGAAGATGCCGAACGCAGGCAGGATCAGGATGTAGACCTCAGGGTGGCCCCATGCCCAGATCAGGTTCAGGTACAGCATGGCGTTGCCGCCGCCGTCATTCGTGAAGAAGTGCATGCCGAGGTAACGGTCGAGACCAAGCAGCGCGAGCGTGACGGTCAGGATCGGGAATGCCGCCATGATCAGCACGTTCGTGCACAGGGCTGTCCACGTGAACACGGGCATCTTCATCAGCGTCATGCCGGGCGCGCGCATCTTGATGATCGTGGCGAAGAAGTTCACGCCCGTCAGCAAGGTGCCGATACCCGAGAGCTGCAAGCTCCACAGGTAGTAGTCGACCCCGACGCCCGGGCTGAACTGCAGCTCCGACAGCGGCGGATAGGCGAGCCAGCCCGTCTGCGCGAATTCGCCGATCAGCAGCGAGATGTTGATCAGGATCGCGCTGATCGCCGTCATCCAGAAGCTCAACGAATTGAGGAACGGGAACGCGACGTCGCGTGCGCCGATCTGCAGCGGCACGATCAGGTTCATCAGGCCGACCATGAAGGCCATCGCCATGAAGAAGATCATGATGACGCCGTGCGCCGTGAAGACCTGATCGTAGTGGTGCGGCGGCAGATAGCCGGGCGAGTGATACGCGAGCGCGAGCTGCGTACGCATCATGATCGCGTCGGCGAAGCCGCGCAGCAGCATGATGAGCGCAACGACGATGTACATCACGCCGAGCTTCTTGTGGTCGACCGACGTGAGCCATTCGGTCCACAGGTAGCGCCACTTGCCGAAATACGTGATCGCGCCGAGCACAGCCAGCGCGCCGAAAATCATCCCGATACCGGCGACGACGATGATCGGCTCGTGATACGGAATGTCCGCCAGGGTTAATTTACCGAACATGCTTACCCCTTGGTCCCGTTAGGTGCACAGTTCACGTCCTTCATGTTGTCGATGACGTGACCGTTGTTGTAGCGGGCAACAATGTTGTTGAAGAGCTTGGGATCGACCGACGAGAAGTACGACACAGACGCCTTCTCTTCCGGCTTCGCCACTGCGTAGTAGCGGTCCATGGAGAGGTGATCCGTCGATGCGCGTGCTTTCGCGACCCATGCGTCGAAGTCTTGCTGCGACTCAGCGAGCGTGCGGAACTTCATGTCCGAGAAGCCCTTGCCGCTGAAGTTGGCAGAAGTGCCGGCGTAGTCGCCCGCTTCTTCAGCCAGCAGATGCAGACGCGTCTGCATGCCTGCCATCGCGTAGATCTGGCCGCCCAGTTGCGGGATGAAGAACGAGTTCATCACCGTGTCCGACGTGATGCGGAAATTCACCGGGGTGCCCACGGGAATCGCCAGCTGGTTCACGGAAGCGATGCCGAGATCCGGATAGATGAACAGCCACTTCCAGTCGAGCGCGACGACTTCGACGTTGATCGGCTTCACGTTCGATTCGAGCGGCTTGTACGGGTCGAGCTCATGCGTGCTCTTCCACGTCAGGACGGCGAGGAACAGAATGATCAGTGCGGGAATCGTCCAGACGGCGATTTCGATTGCCGTCGAATGCGACCAGTTCGGACGGTATTCGGCGGACTTGTTCGTTGCGCGATAGCGCCATGCGAACAGCAGCGTCAGGAAGATGACAGGAACCACGACGATCAGCATCGCCCACGTCGAGGTCGCGATCAGCGACTTCTCAGCGGCACCGATGGGGCCTTTCGGCGCGAGCAGCTCGAGGTTGTTGCACCCCGAAAGCAGGAGGGCTGGGGCAATTGAGACGAGACCGGCTAGCCGGCCCGCGATTTTTTTCGTCATCGCGGCCCTCTACAAAAACAAACGAACGAACGCATGCATTTCCTTGCTCCTTTTATAAGCGCTCGCATAATACGAAAGACACGTGTTGCAGTACAGCACTTTGACGCGAACGAACTATTGCGCGATCAGAGGTGAGACATAGTGTCGCAATGCCGCATCGGAGACCCTTTTGCGGCGTGCTGACGGTCCCAAGGACCGGTTTGAAAGGTTTTCGTAGGGAGCTGGCGGGCATGCCGGATGCATTTGCTGCGGCACGCAACAGAACTGCGGAGGACGGGATGGACGATAAATTCGACCTTCGACGCTTCGTCGATGCTCAGGCACCTATTTATGGGCGGGCGCTAGCGGAATTGCGCAACGGGCGCAAGCAAAGCCACTGGATGTGGTACGTCTTTCCCCAGTTTCAGGGCCTCGGAACGAGTCAAATGGCCCAAAAATTTGCCATCAACTCACTACCCGAAGCTGTCGCGTATTTGCAACATCCGGTGCTCGGTCCCCGTTTAAAGGAGGTCACGCGAGCCGTCAACGAAGTCGAGGGCCGGTCTATCGAGACCATCTTCGGCTACCCGGATTACCTGAAGTTCCACTCGTCGATGACGCTGTTTTCGAAAGCCGCGCCCGACGAGCCGGTGTTCACCGATGCGCTTGCCAGATACTTCGGCGGCAAGCCGGACGAGCGGACCCTGGAGCTCCTCTGAGCGCCGCACGCAAAGCGCGCCGAAGCGCACCAGGACGCGCGCTGCGCGCGCTTCACAAGCCCCGATAAGCGATTCTTAAGGATCGCACGGCCAGAATGGCCCGTTGCGAAGCCCGACAGAGGCTTTGCGTTACCGGACGGGGCTCCACATGATTGCGATCTACGCTGCGCTAAAAGCGGCCGGCCTGCGCCCGACGACGAGCCGGGCATCCGTGCTGAGGCTTTTCCACGAGCTCCCGCACGAGCACTTCACCGCCGATCAGGTGTACCGCAAGCTGTCGCGCGAGCCGGAGCCTTGCAGCCTGGCGAGCGTCTACCGCGCGCTCTCGCAGCTGCATGAGGCGGACCTCATTTCGAGCGCGACATTGGGCGATGCACGCATCATCTACGAACTCAATCGCGGGCAGCGCCACTATCACCTCGTCTGCAATCGCTGCGGCCGCATTCAGGACGCGTACGATCCGGGCCTCGAACAGCAGCAGGCAAAGATCGCCGCCGATCAGCACTTTCACTACGTGACGTCGAGCCTCGTGATCTTCGGCCGATGCGAAGCCTGCGAGGGCCTGCCTGCAATACCGAGGCGCCTCGGCGCGAGCGGATGAACGCTTTCCCGATGAAGAGGCGCTTAAGGGCGCGCTAAGCTACGGGTTCGGAGAATGGAGGCGATCGACGGAGAGAATGCGCGATGCGTTTGCTGCTGGTGGAAGATGACGACATGATTGGCGAGCCCGTCGTGGATACGATGCGCGGCGCGGGCTATGCCATCGATTGGGCGCACGACGGGCGCGAAGCCGAGCTGTCGCTGGCTCACGATGTCTACGATCTGGTGCTGCTCGATCTCGGCCTGCCGAAGGCAGACGGCATCGACGTGCTCAACCGCTACCGGCGGAGCGGCGGCAGCGCGCCCGTGATGATTCTCACCGCGCGCGACGCTGTCGAGAACCGCATTGCGGGGCTCGACGCGGGCGCCGACGACTATCTCGTCAAACCCTTCGATCTCGACGAACTCGCGGCGCGTGTGCGCGCGTTGCTGCGCCGTCGCACGGGGCACGCCCATCCTGAGTACACGCACGGCGATCTGAGCTTGAACCCGGCCGCACACGAAGCGACGCTGAAGGGCGAATTGCTGTCGCTCGTGCCGCGCGAATTCAGCCTGCTGCAGGCGCTGATCGAAGAGCCGACGCGCGTATTCACCCGCTCCGAACTCGAAGACAAGTTGTATGGCTGGGGCGAGGAAGTGGGCAGCAACACGATCGAAGTGCATGTGCATAGCCTGCGGCGCAAGATCGGCGCCGACCAGATCGTGACGGTGCGTGGCGTCGGCTATCGGCTCAAGCGCCCCGTATGACGTCGATCCGGCGCTGGTTGCTCGGCTGGCTGATCGCCGGCCTCGCGCTCGCTGCGCTGACCGCGGCGTACGGCATCTTCTATACGGCGCGGATTGAAGCGACCGAACTGTTCGACTACGAATTGCGCACGGTAGCGCTTTCCGTGCCGGCGACGGTCGGTAGCAGCAACGCGCTCGCGCGGCGCACGCCGGATTTCGCGGGCCTCGCCGACGATCGCCTGTTCATCGAAGTGTGGGACGACGCGGGGCAGAGCGTGTACAAGTCGCTCGAAGGCCTCGACGTGCCGCGTTATCCAGCCGGCCTGCGCACCATCGAGCGCGACGAGTATCACTGGCGGGTCTTCGGCGTTCAGGAAGGCGACCGTTTCGTGCAGGTCGCGCAACCCGTGTCCGTGCGCGAAGATCTCGCGCGGCATCTCGCATTGCGCACGCTGTGGCCGCTCGCGTTGTTTCTTCCCGTCATCGTGCTGATCGTGCTGTTCGTGGTCGGCCGCGGTCTTGCGCCGATCGGGAGCATCTCTCGCGCGCTCGCGACCCGCTCGTTCGATTCGCTCGATCCGTTGCGCCTGGACGGACGCATGCCCGTCGAACTGAAGCCGCTCGTCGATGCGCTCAATGATCTGCTGCATCGCCTGAACGTCGCGTCGCAATCGCAACGCACCTTTGTCGGCGACGCCGCGCATGAACTGCGCTCGCCGCTTGCCGCATTGAAGCTGCAATTGCAGGCGGCGGAGCGCGACGGCTCGCTGGTCGGCAGCAAACAGACTTTCGAGCGCATCGAAGGGCGCCTGAACCGGCTGATCCATCTCGTGCATCAACTGCTGACGATGGCGCGCGAAGACGCGCAGCGCAGCGCGCATTTCGAGCCGGTGAGCTTGCGCCGTCTGTGCGAGCGCGCCGTAGGCGACTTTTCGATGCTCGCCGAAGCGAGGCAGATCGACCTCGGCCTGGAGTTCAATCCTTCTCGCGATGCCGACGACGCATACAAGGTCAGCGCGGAGCCCGCGGGCATCGAGGTGCTGCTCAACAATCTGATCGACAACGCGATCCGCTATACGCCACGCGGCGGCAAGGTGGATGTGATCCTGAAGCGCACCGGCGACGGCATCGGTCTATGCGTGTCGGACAGCGGGCCCGGCATTCCGGACGCGGAGCGCGAACGCGTGTTCGACCGCTTCTATCGCAGCGCGGGCAACAAGGAACATGGCAGCGGGCTGGGCCTCGCGATTGCGCTGAAAATCGCGCAACGCCATCAGGCGACGCTCAGCATCGACAACAACGAAGGCAGTCCGGGACTTCGCGTCACGCTGTCGGGACTGCGGGCGCAATAGCGCCTGAATAGCGGCCGGGTTGGCGCGCGCACTCAACGAAACGTCAGCACGAAGCGCGTGCTGCGCGCATCGCTTTCCGCGTGAACGGTTCCGCCATGCAGCTCCATGATCGTGCGCACGATCGCGAGGCCCAGCCCCGTCGATCCCGGCGACCCTTGCGACGAACCGGACGAAGGCAACGAACTGCGCGACGGATCGACGCGATAGAAGCGGTCGAAAATCCGTTCGAGATGTTCGTGTGCAATCGGCTCGCCTTCGTTCGACACCGTGATGCGCACGCCGCCATCGATCTCATGCGCGTCGAGCACGATCTCCTTGTCGCGCGGCGTATAGCGCAGCGCGTTCGCGAGCAGGTTGCCGATGGCGCGGCGGAAGAGTTCGAGATCGGCGGTGAGCATCGCGGCGCCAGTCACGCGAACGCGCACGCCGGCGTCTTCCGCGACGCCTTCGAAATACTCGCCGATGCGCGTCAATTCCTGCACGGCATCGAACACGCGCATGTGCTTGACGAACTGTGGATGCTCCGCGCGCGCGAGAAACAGCACGTTCTCGATCATGCGCGACAGACGTTCGCACTCTTCGAGGTTCGATGCGAGCAGCGCTTCGTACTCGTCGGCGGAGCGTGTGCGTGCGAGCGCCACTTCCGTTGCGCCGCGCATGTTGCTGAGCGGCGTGCGCATGTCGTGCGCGAGATCGGCGGTGAAGCGCGACATCTGTTTGAAGCCGTGGTCCATGCGTTCGAGCATGGCGTTGAGCGTCGTCACCAGCGCTTCGAGTTCGCGCGGCACGCGTTTAACGGCAATGCGCGTATTCAGGCGGTTCACGGTGACTTGCGCGGCGCTCGCGGCGATATCGTTTACGGGCCGCATCGCCGCGCGAATCAGCAGATAGCTGAGCACCGTGGTCAGCAGCACGCCGATGATGCCGTAGATCTTGAGCTGGTCGCGGTATTGATCGAGCAGTTCGTAGCGGTCGCTCAGGTTGCGCGCGATCAGGATGCTGACCATTTCGCCGTCGCGCAAGGTCACGTCGGTGGCGACGCCGCGAATCGGCGCGCCCGTCTTGTTGCGCCACGCGGCGATGTCGTCTTCCGTGATGCGCGCCGTTGGCGGCACGCGCTGAATGGAGCGGCCGGTGGCGAGAATCGAAGTGTCGCTGGCGGGTACGGGCATGCCGAGCGTGCTCGTCAGATTGTGCTCGATGGCGAGTTGCCCATTGGGATCGAACACTTCCATCGACATGCCCGGATTGCCCAGCACGATGCTCGTGATCCGGTCGCCATGCTCGCGAATGCCATTCGATGCATCGATCTCCTGCGCGAGGCGCCGCGCGTGACGCGCAGCGAGCACGATGCTCATGTCGTCCTGCGAACTGATCTCCCGTTCGAGCGCGCGATACAGAAAGTTGCCGACCAGCACGAACACGGCGAGCGTCGTCGCGCCGAATGCGAGCGCGAGCGTGGTGGTGATCGAACGGCCGCGCATCAATCCGCTTCCTTGATTTCGAGCACATAGCCGACACCGCGAACCGTATGAATCAGCTTGACGGGGAAGTTATCGTCGATCTTGCTGCGCAAGCGGCGAATCGCGACTTCGACGACGTTCGTGTCGCTGTCGAAGTTCATGTCCCACACGTACGACGCAATCTGCGTGCGGCTCAACACTTCGCCGTGGCGGCGCGCGAGCAGTTGCAGCAGCGAGAACTCGCGCGGCGTGAGATCGATGCGGGTCGTGCCGCGCTTGACGCGGCGGCGGTTCACGTCCATTTCCAGATCGCCGATGCGGATCAGCTCGCTTTCGCGCGGCGGCCCGCGACGGGCGAGTGTGCGCACGCGCGCGAGCAGTTCGACGAACGCGAAGGGTTTGACGAGGTAATCGTCGGCGCCGAGTTCGAGGCCGCGTACGCGGTCGTCGATGTCGTCGCGCGCGGTCAGAAAGAGCACAGGTGTGGTGCGCGTGGCACGCAGCGTCTTCACGACGGTCCAGCCGTCCATCCACGGTAGCATCACGTCGAGAATGATGACGTCGTAGTCTTCTTCCTGCGCGAGGATCAGGCCGTGTGAGCCGTCGTTCGCCACCTCGACCGAATAGCCGGACTCTTCCAGTCCCTTCTTCAGGTAGGCCGCTGTTTTTGGTTCGTCCTCGATGACCAGGATGCGCATCGTTCTGCTCCGCTTTGCTGCTGGATTTTGACGTTTCAATCATACCGAGATGTGTGTGGCGTCTGATTACATTTCGGTAATGTTTTGGTTTGCTTGTGTGTTTTCTGGCATCCGCGTTACGGTGTCTGCCATTCAAGCGTCGCCCCTGTGCGGGGCGGCACCTACTTTTCTTTGCCGCCGCAAAGAAAAGTAGGTGCCGCCCCGCACAGGGGCGACGCTTGAATGGCAAACACCATCACGCGGATGCCAGCAAAAACACTAGCAAACCAAACCGGCCGCGCTACGAAGGCAAATCGCGGATGCCACCGCAAAAGCAAACCCCGAATGCCCACGCATAGCCAAACCGCAAACCTCAGCGAAGCAAAAAACCAAAACCCGCTGCGAAAGCGAATACGCAAACCAGATCACAAATGGCCTCAGGCACCCGTTGCCTGGATACGCCATGCGCCTGCACAGCGTCTATGATTGATCAGGCAATACATGGGCATTAGCGCAAGTGACGCGCGCGCCCATTCCAGTCGCATCATGCTCTTTCGTTAGCTAACGGCAAGGCCAGTACACGACCCTGGGAGCGAACATGGATGCAGTCCGGACGTTGCTTGAATCGCAGCCGTTGCTCACGTTGTTTCTCACCATCGCGCTGGGCTATGTGATCGGCGAATGGAGCATCAAAGGCGTGGCGCTCGGCTCCGGCGCGGTACTGTTCGTCGGGCTTGCAATCGGCGGCTTTGCGCCGAAGTCCGCGCCGCCCGCGGTGCTCGGCACGCTCGGTCTGTTGCTGTTTCTCTATGGCATCGGCGTGCAGTACGGCGCGCAGTTTTTCGCCGGCTTGTCGAGTGCAGATGGACTCAAGGCGAACGCAGCCGCCGTGCTCGGCGTGATCGGCGCGGGCTTCGTGTCGCTAGCGCTCGGGCCGCTGTTCGGCGTGAAGCTCGATCAGGCGCTTGGCCTGTATGCGGGCGCCGGCACCAGCACGGCAAGCCTGCAGGCGGTGCTCGCCGTGCTGAAGGGCGAAGGCGCGGCCGTCGGCTATAGCGTTGCTTACCCGTTCGGCGTCGCCGGGCCGATCCTGTTTCTCTATGTGCTGAGCGTCGCGCTGGCGCGCAAGATCGAAGCGCCGCCCGCAAACATCATGGAGACGGCCGAGATCGCGCTGCGCAACCAGGCGTTCGTCGGCCTCACGTTTCCCGAACTGAAAGCGCGTCTGCCCGCGGGCCTCGGCATCGCGGCCGTGCGCCGCGCGCATCACAACCAGTTGCCCGCCGACGATTTCGTCATGCAAACCGACGACGTGCTGCTCGCGACCTCGATGGACGGCGACGAGTTGCGTAAGGCCACCGAACTGCTCGGCCAATTGCACACCGGACGCATGACGCGTTTCCGCGAAGACCTCGATTATCTGCGCGTGTTCGCGTCGAGCCGCACCGTGGTCGGCCATGCGCTGCGCGATATCCGATTTCCCGACGGCATGGTGTGCTCGATCGCGCACGTGCGTCGCGGCGACGCCGACATGCTGCCGAGTCCCGATCTGATACTCGAGTTCGGCGACCGTGTCGGTCTGCTGATCGGTCCCGGTCAACGCGATGCGGTGCGCAAGCTGTTCGGCGATTCGATCAAGGGAACGGCGGAGTTGAGCTACATCTCGATCGGCGTCGGCGCGGCGCTCGGTTTGCTGGTCGGCCTGATTCCGCTGCCGATACCGGGCGTCGGCAAGTTGTCGCTCGGGCTCGCTGCGCTGCTGCTGGTCGCGCTCTATCTCGGCAAGATCCGGCGCGTGGGTGGACTCGTCTGGACGATGCCGCTTTCCGCGAATCTCGTGCTGCGGAACTTCGGCCTGACTGTGTTTCTCGCGCAAGTCGGGCTGTCGTCGGGACCGAAGTTCTTTGCGACGATCGGCCTCACTGGCATCTCGTTCCTGCTGTACGGCGCGGCCATTCTGATTGCGCTCGTGTGCATCACGGCGGCGTGCTGCCTGTGGCTTTTTCGCCTGCCGTTCGACGCGACCGTCGGCGTGATTAGCGGCGCGACGGGCAACCCGGCGATCCTCGCGTTCGCGAACCGCATCGCGCCGACAGATCGCCCCGATATCGGCTACGCGATGATCTTTCCATCGATGACGATCGTGAAAATTCTGTTCGTCGAGATCGCGGCGGTGGTCTTGGGCGGATAGACCGGTGCGCTGTTAACGTGCTATTGATCTGACGAATACATCGTAAAAAAGGGCGTTTCGCGAGCATTACGCGTGTGTGTTGCGCAAGCGTGTGTGGCGCCGTCGAGACAGCGCGGCCCATCTCGCAGCTTTCTTTACTGGCGAACATAGTCGGTCTCGTATCATCAGGTTCGCCGCGAAACTGCCGTAAACATGCAGGTACGCGACAGACGCCATCGCCTCTCGCAGCCTGGACGTACCAACAGGCGGCGCCCCCGGACTTGCCGACCCATTCACGCTGCCGAGCCATGATTCGCCCGCAGGACCTCGCTTCGTTTCGTACTGTTCCCGCCGTGAAGGCCGCGCTGTCACGCTCGCAGTTCGACGCGTTCTCGCGGCAATTGCCGCTGCTGTATGTGATCCTCGTGGTGAACAGCGTCGCCGTGGCCGCGACGCATGTCGCCGTTGCGCCGGCTTGGCTCGCCATCTGGGTACCGCTCGCGATGTGCACGGCCTGCGCGATCCGGCTGGTCGTGTGGGTAAGGCGAAGAAACTTCCTCGCGTCGCTGACGGATGAACAGGTCGCGTCGCGGCTCAAGACGACGATCTGGCTGATTGCACTGCTGGGCGTCATCTTCACGGGCTGGGGATTGCTGCTTTTCCCGTATGGCGACCCGTACGCACGCGCGCACGTGGCCTTCTACATGTCGATTACGGTGATCGGCTGCATCTTCTGTCTGATGCACATGCGCAAGGCCGCATTGCTGCTGACGGCCATCGTGATCGTGCCGTTCTCGCTGTTCTTTTCGCTGACGCATAACGCGGTGCTTGTCGCGATTGCGATCAACATGCTGCTCGTTGCCGTCGCGATGATCTTCGTGCTGGTCACCTACTATCGCGACTTTGCGAACCTCGTTGGATCGAAGCATGCATTGCAGGCGAAGCAGGCCGAACTGCAACGGCTGAGCGACGAAAATTCGCGCCTTGCCAATCTCGACATCCTCACAGGGTTGCCGAACCGCCGGCGCTTTCTGGCCGATCTCGACGCGCTCTTTGAAACGGCGCAGGCAGGGCAGGCGCGGTTCGCCGTCGGCGTAATCGATCTCGACGGCTTCAAGCAGGTCAACGATCTATATGGCCACGGCGCAGGCGACCGCGTGCTCGAAGAAGTCGGCCGGCGGCTTCTCGACGTTTCGGGGCCGCATATCCAGCTTGCGCGGCTCGGCGGCGACGAGTTCGGCCTGCTGGTGACGGACGTGCGCGAGCCACAGGACTTGCGCGACATCGGCGCGGCGATCTGCGAAACGCTGCGCGCGCCTTACGCGTGGCCTGGCGCGACTGCGCGGCTGTCGGGATCGCTCGGCTTTGCGATCTATCCCGATGCGGGCCGCTCGCCCGCGCAACTGTTCGAGCGCGCGGATTACGCGTTGTACTTCGCGAAGGAGCATCGCCGCGGCGGCACGACGATCTTCTCGGCGGAGCACGAAAAGCAGATTCGCGAACTCGGGCAAGTCGAACAGGCGCTGCGGCATGCGGATCTCGAGCGCGAAATGACGCTGCATTTCCAGCCTATCGTCGACACGGTGCGCGAGCATGTCGTGTCGTACGAGGCGCTAGCGCGATGGGCCAGCCCGACGCTCGGCGACGTGCCGCCGGCGCTGTTCATCAAGGTCGCCGAGCGCAGCGATTTCATTCATACCGTGACGGCGGCGCTATTGCGTAAGGTGCTCGCGACGATGCGAGAGTGCGATCCCGCCGTGCGCGTCGCTTTCAATCTGTCGGCGCGCGATATCGGCTCCCTGGACGCGGCTGCGAACATTGCGGGCATCGTTCGCGAGAGCGGCGTCGCGCCTGATCGGCTGATCTTCGAAGTGACGGAGACGGCCGTCATTCAGGATTTCGAGCAGGCGTTCGCTTCGCTCGATGCGTTCAAGCAGCTAGGTGTTCACATTTCGCTCGACGATTTCGGCACGGGCTATTCGAGCCTCACCTGCATTCACCGGCTGCCGCTGGACAAGATCAAGATCGACCGAGGCTTTCTAGACCGCATCGACGCCGATCCGGCGGCGCAGGACATCGTGCGCAGCATCGTGGATCTGTGCCGCTCGCTTGAACTGACATGCGTGGCCGAAGGCGTGCAGACGGAGGCGCAGGCGAGCGTGCTGCGTGGGCTTGGCTGCACGGTCATGCAGGGCTTCTACTTCGGCGTGCCGATGCCGCTCGAAGAGCAGTCACTTGCGGTGTGATGGCTGCAGCGCTCAAGGCTCGACGGACACCGAGCGCTTCAGGCAGCGCAGCGCGAAGATCGAGCGGCTGTCCTGAAAGCCGGGCAAGCGATACAGCTTGCGCCGCAGAAACGACTCGTAGCCTTCCGTGCCCGCCACCGCGACCTTGATCAGATAGTCGTATTCCCCCGACACGAGAAATGCCTCGACCACTTCCGGCAGATCGGCGAGCGCTTCGCCGAAGCGGTCCAGCGTGCGCTCATCGTGCTTCGCGAGCTTCACTTCGATGATGACGGTATCTGGCAAGCCTAGCGCTTTCTGATTGAGCAGCGCCGCATAGCCTTCGATCACACCCGCCTCTTCGAGTGCGCGCACGCGGTTCCAGCAAGGCGTCGCCGACAGGCCGACACGTTCGGCGAGCTTCGCGTTTGAAAGGCGTCCGTCGTTGCGCAGTTCGCGCAGGATGCGCTGATCAGTGGCGTCCAGTTTCATGCGGTCTCCGGGTCAAGACGATTCGTCTTCTGTAATGCCGTTCTGATAGTCGATTATTCTGCCACGATCCCGTTCTGTGCCTGATCAACAGCACAAAATTCCCAATTTGACCGCATACACTTTTGCGACGGATGACCTTGCCTTGCGCGGGTCCCGAGAACTTCGCTGCCTGCGTCCGTGACCCGGACGACGAGCGGCCAGCCGGCGCGAGGCGATCGCTTCGCGCGGACTCAACTGCCTGCCCACAAGGAAGGAACACTGATGGACCGACTGACGACGAACTTTGCCGGAACGCTTTTCGGGCTTCACGGCGAACCGGCCCACGAACGCATTGTCGTGGCCAGCGATGCCGAATCCGGCCTGCAAGCCGTGATCGCGCTGTACAGCACTGCGCGCGGCCCTGCGTTTGGTGGTTGCCGCTACTGGCAGTACGCCTCGGACTACGAGGCGTATCACGACGCGCTGCGTCTGTCACAGGGCATGGCGTTCAAGAATGCGCTCGCGGGACTGCCGTTCGGCGGCGGCAAGGCGGTGATCCTGAAGCGTCCGGAGCAGATGGATCGCGTGGCGCTGTTCAAGGCGTTCGGCAGGCTCGTGCAATCGCTCGGCGGCGTTTATCTGACGGCTGAAGACGTCGGCACGACGGCCGACGACATGCGCGCGGTGCAGGGCGAGACGCCGTATGTGAGCGGCATTCCGCGCGACAACGACGTGTATGGCGGGAATCCGTCGCCGCGCACCGCGTATGGTGTGTTCGTGGGCCTGAAGGCGGCGGTGCAGGTTGCGCTTGGGCGTGACACTTTGGAAGGCATTTCGGTTGCCGTGCAGGGTTTGGGTTCGGTCGGCTGGGATCTGTGCGAACGGCTGCATCGCGCGGGCGCGGAACTGATCGTGTCGGATATCGATGCAGGCAAGACCGGGCGCGCGCAGCAGATGTTTGGCGCGCAGATCGCTGATGCGGCGCGGATTGCATCCGTCAACGCTGATGTGTTTGCGCCTTGCGCGCTGGGTGGGTCGATTACCGAGGCTGTAGCGGCTGGTTGTCAGTTTAAGGTTATTGCTGGTGGCGCTAATAATCAGCTGATGTCGCTGGCTGAGGGTGATGTGCTGCATCAGCGTGGGATTTTTTATGCGCCGGATTTTCTCGTCAACGCGGGTGGGATTATTAGCTGCGTGCGGGAGTATCTCGGCTCCGCCGATAAGCAGGCCGTGCTGGATGAGGTTGCAATGATCGCGCCGCGGGTTTTTGAGCTTGCTGAGAGGGTTAAGGCAACTGGCGTTGCTCCGGCTCGCGCTGCTGTGGTTTGGGCTCGGGAAATGATGGAGAGTTGAGGTTTGGTTGTTGTCCGCGACGCGGTTTGGGTTTGCTTTTGCCTTTGGGTTTGCCTGTAACCGGCGTCGCTTTTGGATTTTTGCCTTTGCTCGGGCATCCGCGTGATGTCTTTGGTGTTCACGCGTTGCCCCTGTGCGGGGCGGCACCTACTTTTCTTTGCCGCCGCAAAGAAAAGTAGGCAAAAGAAAGCGGCTCACACCGCCAGCGCTAGTTCTTGCCTGAGGGCCCCCAACTGGTCCCGCGCTTCACACGGCAACCACGTGACTCATGCTTGTTGCCAGCGCTCTTGCGGTGCGCCTCACCCACTTCACGCGCCCGCGTCGCAGCATGCCGTGCCAGATATTCCACCGCCGCCCAGGTGGCAAACTGTGTGTAGGCTGTAGCGCTGCACACGCCTCACTTCGGACCAATAGCGCACGCGTCCCACCATGTAAGAGCGCCAAGCTATACGTCGCGACAACTTACACACAGTTTGCCACCTGGGCGGCACAAACCATTCGCTGCCGCTAGCCCTTGAGCGGGTGTTTGAAGTGGGTGAGGCGATCATTCGAAGCGTTGGCGACGAACGCGAACAGAAATGCTGCCGTGTGAAGCGTAAGACCCTTTGGGGGCCCTCAGGCAGGAAGAAATGTTGGCGGTGTTAGCCGCTTTCTTTTGCCTACTTTTCTTTGCGGCGGCAAAGAAAAGTAGGTGCCGCCCCGCACAGGGGCGACGCATGAACGGCAAACACCGTAACGCGGATGCCAGCGCAAACACAAGCAAACCAAACCGCCCGCGCCACGAAGGCAAAACGCGGATGCCAGCGCAAAGGCCAAAAAACCCCGACCGGCAACGCCCGCGCCACGAAGGCATAACCCCAAACCCCGAGGGTTTCCCCCCATACCACCCGCCGCAGGCAAATTTGTATGATGACCATATGACATGGCAAATCCACTGATATGTTCGAAAAGATCCCGAGCCGGGCACTCAGCGACACGGTCGCGCAACAGCTCCTCGCACAAATCGACAAAGGCACCTTCGCCCGCGGCGGCAAGCTGCCAACAGAAGCCGTGCTATCGCAAGAATTCGGCGTCAGCCGCACAGTAATCCGAGAAGCGATCTCACGCCTAAAGAACGAAGGCGTGGTCGAGCCCCGCCAGGGCAGCGGCGTGTATGTGTCAGCCCATGGCGCGATCCGCCCACTGCGAATCGACTACGCAGAAGCAATGGAAGGCGGCTCAGTGCTGCAGATCCTCGCAGTGCGCCGCGCAATCGAAGCCGAAGTCGCAGCAGAAGCCGCCATGCGCCGCACGGACGCCGACATGCTGGCAATCGACGCCGTACTCAAAAAAATCGACGAAGCCGTCTCCGAGGGCCGCGACGGTGTCGCTGAAGACGTCGCGTTCCACCGCACGATCGCGACCGTGACGGGCAACCCGTATTTCCTGAAGACTCTCACGTTCCTCAACCAGTACCTCGAAGCAGGCACCGTCGTCACGCGCCGCAACGAAGCGCTGCGCGAGGACTTCTCGCGTCAGGTGCGCGACGAGCACGCGGCAATCGTCGCCGCGATTCGCGCCGGCGATCCAATGGCCGCCCGCAACGCCGCGCAAACGCACATGTACAACGCCGCCCGCCGCCTGGCAGAGGCCGGTATCTGCTGATCCACACACGTCTGCTCGCGACACGCGCGAGCCGTCGTCCGAAGCATTGTTCGTAGAGGAATGGTATGTCCAGAAATGTCGGAGTGATCGGTCTTGGCGCGATGGGAATGGGCGTCGCGCGCTCGCTGCTGCGCGGCGGCTTCAACGTGCATGCGTGCGACGTGCGCCGCGATGTGCTCGACCAGTTCGTCGCCGATGGCGGCAAGGCTTGCGCAAGTCCCGCTGAACTCGGCGCGCAATGCGACGTCGTCGTCACGCTCGTCGTCAACGCGGCGCAAACCGAAACCGTGCTGTTCGGCGAGCAGGGCGCCATTCGGGCGATGAAACCGGGCGGCGTCGTGATCGCCTGCGCAACCGTTGCGCCCGACTTCGCCATCGACCTCGGCCGACGCGTCGAAGCGGCCGGCTTGCACTTGCTCGACGCACCCGTGTCGGGCGGCGCGGCGCGCGCAGCATCGGGCGAAATGACGATGATGACGTCCGGCCCCGCCGCCGCCTACGCCGCATGCGACGACGTGCTCGCCGCGATGGCGGGCAAGGTCTATCGCCTCGGCGATCAGCATGGCGCGGGCTCGAAGGTGAAGATCATCAACCAGCTGCTCGCGGGCGTGCACATCGCCGCCGCTGCCGAAGCGATGGCGCTCGGCCTGCGCGAAGGCGTCGACCCCGACGCGCTCTATGACGTGATCACGCACAGTGCGGGCAACTCGTGGATGTTCGAGAACCGCGTGCCGCACATTCTCAACGGCGACTACACGCCGCTGTCGGCCGTCGATATCTTCGTCAAGGACCTCGGCCTCGTGCTCGATACCGCGCGTCGCTCGAAGTTTCCGCTGCCGTTGTCGGCGGCGGCGCATCAGATGTTCATGATGGCGTCGACGGCAGGGCATGGCGGCGAAGACGATTCCGCCGTCATCAAGATTTTCCCCGGCATCGACGTGCCGCCGAAGCGCTAAGCGGAGCCGAACCGGAGCCGAACGACATGACGACCTCTACCCGCAAGCCCCTGCTCGGCTGCATCGCCGACGACTTCACGGGCGCAACCGACCTCGCGAACATGCTGGTGCGCGGCGGCATGCGCACCGTCCAGACCATCGGCGTGCCCGCTGCCGATACCCGCATCGAAGCCGACGCGCTGGTCGTCGCGCTGAAGTCGCGCACCATCGACGCCGCCGATGCCGTCGCGCAATCGCTCGACGCGCTGGACTGGTTGAGCGCGCAAGGCTGCCGCCAGTTCTTCTTCAAGTACTGCTCGACCTTCGATTCGACCGATAAAGGCAACATCGGCCCCGTCGCCGATGCGCTGCTTGATGCGCTGTCGGCGATCGACGGCGGCACGCCGTTCACGATCGCGTGCCCGGCGTTTCCCGAGAATGGCCGCACGATCTATCGCGGGCATCTGTTCGTCGGCGACGTGCTGCTCAACGAATCGGGCATGGAACATCACCCGCTCACGCCGATGACGGACGCGAATCTCGTACGCGTGTTGCAGCGGCAAACGCAGTCAAAAGTCGGCCTCGTGCGCTATGACGCGGTGGCGCAGGGCGCGCAAGTCGTGCGCGCGTCGATCGATGCGCTGCGCCACGACGGCGTGCGCATGGCGATCGCCGATGCCGTCTCGGACGCCGATCTCTACACGCTCGGCGAAGCCTGCGCGGACCTGCCGCTGATCACGGGCGGCTCGGGCGTCGCGCTCGGCTTGCCGGGCAATTTCCGCCGCGCCGGTCTGCTCGACGATGCCGCCGATGCCGGTGAACTGCCGCGCGTCGGAGGCGCGTCGGCAGTGCTGGCGGGCAGCGCATCGAAAGCGACCAATGCGCAGGTTGCCGCATGGCGCGACACGCGCCCCGCGTTCCGCATCGATCCATTGGCCGCCGCGCGCGGCGAGCCCGTCGTCGAACAGGCGCTCGCCTTCGCGCGCGATCATATGAACGCGGCGCAGCCTCAGCCCGTATTGATCTACGCAACGGCATCGCCGGATGAAGTGAAGGCCACGCAGCGCGAACTCGGCGTCGCGCAAGCCGGGGAACTGGTCGAACGCACGCTGGCTGCGATTGCGCGCGGACTGCACGATCTCGGCGTGCGCAAGTTCGTCGTCGCGGGCGGCGAGACATCGGGCGCCGTGGTGCAGGCGCTCGACGTCGAAATGCTGCGCATCGGCAAGCAGATCGACCCCGGCGTCCCCGCAACCGCGACCATCGGTGCTGAGTCGCTCGCGCTCGCGCTCAAGTCGGGCAACTTCGGCGCCGTCGATTTCTTCGCGAAGGCGCTGCGTCAACTCGACGGAGGCGCGCAATGACGCTCGCCATCCACACGGGAAGCGAGGCGAAAGTCCGCGAAGAAATCTGCGTGACGGGCGCGAGCCTGTACGAGCGCGGCTACACCGTCGGCAGCGCGGGCAACATCAGCGCGCGCCTCGACGACGGCTGGCTGATTACGCCGACGGACGTATGTCTCGGCCGTCTCGACCCGGCGCAGATCGCCAAAGTCGATCTCGAAGGCAACGCCGTGTCAGGCGGCAAGCCGTCGAAAACGCTCGCGCTGCATCGCGGCGTCTACGAGCGCAACCGCGAGGCGCGCGGCATCGTGCACACGCATTCGACGCATCTCGTCGCGCTGACGCTCGCGGGCGTCTGGAGCGAAGCCGACGTGCTGCCGCCCATCACGCCGTACTACGTGATGAAGGTCGGCCACATTCCGCTGATCCGCTACCGGCGTCCCGGCGATCCGCAAGTCGCGCAGCAGATCGCGTCGCTCGCCGAGCGTGTGCGCGGCGTGCTGCTCGAACGGCTGGGGCCTGTCGTGTGGGAGCGGTCGGTATCGCAGGCGTCGTATGTGCTCGAAGAGCTGGAAGAGACGGCGCGCCTGTGGCTGATGACGAATCCGCGTCCCGCCCCGCTCGACGAAACAGCGCTTGAAGAATTGCGCACGGTGTTCGGCGCGCGCTGGTGAAACGCTCGCACGCATAGAAGCTCAACGGTCCGCGAACGTCGCGGGCCATCCGCATGACCAACCAGGCAAAAAGCTGGAGGACCGACCGCCATGAAGCGGGCGGCCAATAACCGGCGCCATCCGAAGGAGACAGTGCATGACAAGCTATCAGGCGGCATCCGCACGCCCCGCATCAACTGCCGACGCAGCCGGACAACAACCCGGCGCGGCTGAAATCGAACGCACCTACGGCAAGGTGTTCTGGCGCATCGTGCCGTTCCTGATGCTGTGCTACGTGGTCGCGTATCTGGACCGTGTCAACGTCGGCTTTGCGAAGCTGCAGATGTCGCAGGACCTTGCGTTCAGCGAAACGGTGTTTGGTCTCGGCGCGGGCGTGTTCTTCGTCGGCTACTTCCTGTTCGAATTGCCGAGCAACATCTTGATGCATAAGCTCGGCGCGCGGATCTGGATTGCGCGCATCATGATCACGTGGGGCTTGATGTCCGCGCTGTTCGTGTTCGTCAAGACGCCGGCGCAGTTCTATGCGCTGCGCTTTCTGCTCGGTCTTGCCGAAGCCGGTTTCTATCCCGGCGTGATCCTGTACCTGACCTACTGGTTTCCGTCGCATCGTCGCGCGAAGATCATCGCGGTGTTCATGTCGGCGATTCCTGTGTCGGGCATTTTCGGCAATCCGCTGTCGGGCTGGATCATGCAGAGCTTCGATTCGCATCACGGCTTCGCGGGCTGGCAATGGATGTTCGTGATCGAAGCGGTGCCCGCCATCGCTATCGGCATCGCGACGATTCTGTATCTCGACAACGGCATCGCCAGCGCGAAATGGCTGACGCCGCGCGAGAAAAAACTGCTCGCCGATGAGATCGCCGCGCAGCCGCAAGAAAAAACCAAGTCGCATTCGGTGGGCGCCGTGTTTCGCGATCCGCGCACGTGGTGGATGTCGCTGATTTACTTCGCGTTCGTCACGGGTCAATATGGGTTGACGTTCTGGATGCCGACGCTCGTCAAATCGACGGGTGTTACGGGCGCGTTCCAGATCGGCCTGTTGAGCGCGATTCCGTTTCTGGTCGCGATCGTCGTGATGAACGTGATGGGCCACAGCGCGGACAAGCGTCGCGAGCGCCGCTGGCATCTGATCGGCCCGGCGCTTGCGGGTGCGGTCGGCTTTACGATCGCGGCTTCGTTTGCTGACAACACGGTCGTATCGATCGCGTCCTTGTCGATCGCGGCAGCAGGCGTGCTGACCTGCGCGCCGCTCTTCTGGTCGCTGCCGACGGCGTTCATGTCGGGCGCGACGGCGGCGGCGGGCATCGCTATCATCAATTCGATCGGCAATCTGGCGGGCTTCGCGAGCCCGTACATGATCGGCTATCTTAAGGACCTCACGCACAGCACGCAGTCCGGCATGTACGTGCTCGCCGCGATGCTCGTGATCGGTGCGCTCGCCACCTGGCTGACGCCCGCGCGCCTCGTGAACCGCTAAACGCGCATTTAAGGAGTTGCTTCGATGCCTCGCTTCGCCGCCAATCTGACGATGATGTACAACGAACACGCGTTTCTCGATCGCTTCGCCGCTGCGGCGCGCGATGGCTTCGAGGCCGTGGAGTTCCTGTTCCCCTATGACTTTCCGGCCGCCGATCTGAAGGCGCGCCTCGACGAACATGGCCTCACCCAGGCGCTGTTCAACGCGCCGCCCGGCGACTGGGCGGCGGGCGAGCGCGGCATCGCGTCGTTGCCGGGCCGCGAGGACGAGTTTCGCCGCAGCGTCGATACGGCGCTCGAGTATGTGCGTGTGCTCGGCAACGACAAGCTGCACGTGATGGCGGGTTTGATCAAGCCGGACCAATCGCGCGCGGCGCATCGCGAGGTGTATCTGAAGAACCTCGCGTATGCGGCGAAGACCGCGCAGGCGGACGGCATCACCGTCGTCATCGAACCGATCAACACGCGCGACATTCCCGGCTTCTTTCTGAACCGGCAGGACGATGCGCAGGCGATTTGCGCGGAAGTCGGCGCGGCGAACCTGAAAGTGCAGTTCGATCTTTACCACTGCCAGATCGTCGAAGGCGATCTCGCCGTGAAGCTCAAGCGCGACATCAAGGGCATCGGTCATATCCAGGTTGCGGGCGTGCCCGAGCGGCACGAGCCGGATATCGGCGAAGTGAACTATCCGTATCTGTTTTCATTGATCGACGAACTGGGTTACGACGGCTGGATCGGCTGCGAATACCGGCCGCGCGCGGGCACGTCCGACGGGCTTGGATGGATCAGGCCGTACGTGAAGGCACGCAGCTAAGGTCGTACCTGAGCGCGTTCGACAGACACACTGAGGATTAACAGGAACATGAAAGTACTGATCACGGGCGGCGCGGGATTTCTCGGCCAGCGTCTCGCGCGCGAGCTGCTCGCGCGCGGCGAACTGAAGGGCACGGACGGACAGCGTCAGCCGATCACCGAACTGGTGTTGCTCGACGTCGTCGCGGCGCCGGGTCCGAAAGACGAACGCGTGCGCGTCGAAGTCGGCGATATTGCCGAGCGCAGCGTGCTCGAACGTCTGATCGACGACAAGACGGCGGCGATCTTCCATCTTGCGGCGATCGTCAGCGGCCAGGCGGAAGCCGATTTCGAGCTTGGTATGCGCATCAATCTGGACGCGTCGCGGCTGCTGCTCGACGTGTGCCGTGCGCGCGGACATCAGCCGCGCGTTCTGTTCACGAGTTCGGTCGCCGTCTACGGCGGCGACTTGCCCGAGGTCGTGCTCGACGAAACCGCGCTCAATCCGCAGTCGTCGTATGGCGCGCAGAAGGCGGGCGCCGAGTTGCTGCTCAACGACTACGCGCGGCGCGGTTTCGTCGATGGCCGCGTGCTGCGCCTGCCGACCATCAGCGTGCGGCCCGGCAAGCCGAATGCGGCGGCGTCGTCGTTCGCGAGCGGCATCATTCGCGAGCCGCTCACCGGCGAACCGGCCGTGTGCCCGGTGAGCGGGTCGACGCGTTTGTGGCTACTGTCGCCGCGCAAGGCGATCGAGTGTCTGATCGCGGGAAGCGAGATCGACAGCGCGGCGTTGGGCAATCGCCGCACAGTGAACCTGCCGGGCGTTTCGGTGACGGTCGACGAAATGGTCGCCGCGCTGCGCGAGGTGGCAGGCGATGCCGTCGCGGCGCGCATCGAATGGAAGGCGGATGAGCGTGTCGAGAAGATCGTCGGCAGCTGGCCTGCGCGATGGGATGTGTCGCGGGCGGCGCAGCTTGGGCTGCACGGCGACGCGTCGTTCAAGGACATCGTCCGCGCGTTCATCGACGACGAACTCGGCGGGAAGATTCCGCAGTAGTGACTTCTACGGGAGCGTGCGGTTGCTCCCGTTACCTGCGCGCATCGGCTTCTATAATCGGACGATCCACTCACACCGAGGGAATCTGATGCGGCGCAGCGCGATTCTCCTGATGGTTTTTCTGACCGCATGCAGCGCGACTGTCAAGCCGACGCTCACGAACGGCCGCGACGGCGCGGTGATTTCCTGCGACGGCCTGCTCTATAACTGGAAGATCTGCGACAAGGCGGCAAGGAAAACATGTCCGGGCGGCTATGATGTGGTGGATCGCCAGGAAAGCAGAAACCGCACCGACTACGGCAGCTATCCGACGCGCAAGCTCGTAGTGAATTGCAAACAGTATTAGCGCGGGTCACGCATCGCGCTATTCGAAACCGTGGCAGACACGCGAGACTCCGCGCGCGGCGCTCCCGATTTCTTCTTCTCCGCGAGTGGCTTCTTCGATCTGAACCGGTCGCGATAGTCGGCCGGATTGATCTGCAGCCGGCGATGAAAAGTCCTGCGAAACCCGTCGGTGTCTTCGAAGCCGCAGCGTTGCGCGATGTCGCGCAGCGACAGATCGGTGGCTTCGAGAAAGCGCCTCGCCGCATCGATGCGCGCATTGGCGAGAAACGTCATCGGCGTGATGCCGCATTCCTTCGCGAAGAGGCGCGACAGGTTGCGCGCGCTCATGTGCACGCGTTCGGCGAGCGACGCCACCGTATGGTCCACATGCAGGTTGTCGAGCATGAACTGCTGCAGCGCGACCATCTGCGAACCCGGCGACGCCTGCGTCTCCAGCAGTGGGCTGAACTGCGACTGCCCGCCCGCGCGCCGCAGATAGACGATCAGATACTTCGCGACATCGAGCGCCATCTGGCGGCCGAAGTCGTCTTCGATCATGGCAAGCGACAAATCGATGCCCGCCGTGACGCCCGCCGTCGTGTAGATGTTGCCGTCCTGCACGAAGATGTGATCCGGTTCGATCTTCGCCTTCGGAAAGGTCGCGGCGAGGCGCGGCACGTCCATCCAGTGCGTCGTCACCACCTTGTTGTCGAGCAGGCCCGCCGCGCCGAGCGCAAACAGCCCGTTGCAGATCGCCGATACGCGGCGGCATTGTCTGTGCTGTGTCCTGAGCCAGCCGCTCAGCGCCGGGTCGTCGAACGCGTCGAAGATGCCGAGGCCGCCGGGCACGATGATCGTGTCGAACTCGGGGCACACGTCGAAGATCGTGCGGTCGGGCATCGTGCTCAAGCCGCTCGACGATTGCACGGCGCCGCGCGTCGTGCCGACCGTCAGCATTTCGTATTCGCACTCGCCTTTGCTCAGTATCTTCACTTCGGCGAACGCGTCCCTCGGCCCGGCGATATCGAGCAGCTGGAAACCGGGGAAGACAAGCATGCCGACCTTGATGCGTTTCATCGCGAGTGTCCGAATCCGCTGGAAGTCGGGCGCCCGCGTGGGCGGGCGCCTCGAACGGTTAGTCTATACGGCAATGCCCGACGCGTCCGGGCGGTCAAAAAGCCTGCGTTGCTGTGCCCGGTTCGCCCGTCTTGCGCGCATTTCTGGGCGCGCGCGAGTCCGCGAGTCCTGTGCGCTCGGCCAGCACGCCGAACAGCGCGCCTAGCGTCGTCCAGATCACTGCCTGCATGCCGATCGCGGCGATGCGGAATTTCCACAGCAGCGTGGCAGGAAAAGCGGCCGGGACTTCGTCGATGGCGGGCAATGCCGCGAGCACCACGGCCAGCATCACGACGAATGCGAGCAGCCCCGCCAGCGCGCCGTTCCATGCGCCGAAGCGACGCGCGGCGACGCTGCGCACGTTGAGCGACAGCACCATGATCGCGACCGAGATCGCGATCGTCAGGAAAAACAGCCCCGTGCGATAACCGATCGTATCCGGATCGCCGACGGACGGCGGGTTGGCGGGATACTTGAGATTCGGCACGACGACCAGCGCGACGAACGCACCCAGCGCGAGCCACGCGGCGAGCGGCCGTGCGCCGAGCTTGCCGACGCGTCCCCACGCCCACGCGAAGGTCAGCGCGAAGAGCCCGCCAAACGCCGCGCCGTACGCGACGACGCCTGTCAGCAAACCGGGGCCGGCTTGCGTGTCGCGGCTCACCAGTTCGGGTTCGTGCGCGTCGCCTTCCATGGCGTGCGTGTGCTCCTCGAAGGCGATCGCGCGATCGACCTGCGGCTCGCCCGCCACGCGCGCGAATCCAAACGCGATCAACCCCGCGACGACACCCGCGAGCATGCCGCGCATCAACAGCTTGCCGACCATGATCGTCTCCTCGTCAGTGGCAGGGAAAACCGAGCAGATGGCGCCCGTCGTGCACGAACTCGTGCACATACATACCTGGCACGAGCGACGTCGCGCCTTCCTCTGCGCCGACGAAGTACAGCACCAGCAACATCAGCAGGCCGCCGAAGACGATCCAGGGCAACAGCTCGCGCAATGGAATGGGCGTGAGCGCGTCTACAGGTTGGAGAACAGCCTCGTTCATGAATAACCTCTTGAGTGTGAATGAATGATCAGGATGTCCGGCTTACTGTTGAGCCACCACGCGCCGCGCCGTGATGACTCGCTGAAGTTCGTATCGCGACAGCACGCCGCTCGCTTCGACCACGTTCAACAGCGCTTCGAGAAAGCGTTCGTAGTAGTCCCAGCGCGGCTGGTTCTCGCAGTCGATCGTTTCCCACTTCGCAATCGACGCAATCAGACTCTGTCGAAAGTCTTCCCATTCGAAGCAGCCCGCCTTCGACAGCGACAGCGCGAGACCGAACACGTCGCGCTCCCAGCGGTTGGTGAAAAACAGCTTGCCGTCCAGACGCGGCGGCGAGTCCGGTGTGCCGAGCATCGATGCCGCGGCGTATTCCTCGAAGCGCGTGAACATGGCGATGTCCTCAGGCCGCGGGCGCGGCGACGAGCGCGACGCCCATCATCGATTCCGGCGTGACGAGCGCGGCGAGTTCTTCCTCGTTCAGATGCCCGGTGTTCGCGGGACGCTCCGGCACGACGAACCAGCGGATTTGCGCGCTGCTGTCCCACACCTTCACTTCCTTCTCCGCGGGCACGGTCACGCCGAATTCCTGCAGCACCGCGCGCGGCTCGCGCACGCCGCGCGCGCGAAATACCGGGTCCTTGTACCAGTACGGCGGCAGGCCGAGCACGGGCCACGGGTAACACGAGCACAACGTGCAGATGATCAGGTTGTGCACGTTGGCGTCGTTGGCGACGGCGGCCATGTGCTCGCCTTCCGCGCCCGCCATGCCGAGCGGCAGCGAAAGCTCGGCAATCGCTTTGGGCGTGTCTTCGATGAGTCGCTGCTTGTAGTCCGGATCGACCCACGCATGCGCGACGATCTTCGCGCCGTTGAACGGGCCTGCCATCGTCTCGAAGTGCGCGAGCACGGCATCGACGGAATCGCTGCCGATCACGCCTTTCTCGATCAGCAGCGCTTCAAGTGCGCGGACCTTGGCGGCACTCGACGCTTCGCGGTCTTCCGGATATTCGAACTGTTGGGTCATGCTGGTCTCGCTGTCGGTTTAGTTGGCCGGCTGTACGTAGGCTTCGTACAGGTCGGCGTAGAGGGTCGTGTTGGCTTCGCTCTTGCCTTCGCCCCAGATGTCGGCGGTATCGAAGGCGATCCGGTAGACGGGCATCGGCTCTCCGATGCCGTCCACGCCCGTCGAGACGAAGTACGAGAACGCGCCCGGATAGACGAGATCGACGGTGCCCGTCTTGTTGCGCAGATAGCCGGGCAGACGCGTGTGATCGACGGCGTCGGGGTCGGCGATGCGCACCGTGTCGCCTTTTGCAAAGCGCGCTGCGCGTTCGAGCGCGTGATAGCCCGAATCGCCGTTTTGCAGATACGCATCGACCTGCGCGGCGAGGGCCGTGTCCGGCTGGTCCGGCAAGGTGGCATCCGGGCTCGCGCGATAGTGCGCCGTCTTCTGCGCGAGTTCTTCCGCCGTGATGTAGCCCTGATCGACGAAGAACTGCGAAATGCCGCCTAGCCACTTCTCGTAGTAGCGGTACTTAAAGTAATCGAATGGCTGCATGTCTTCGGCGCCTGTGCGCAGCGACGCCCACGTCCAGTCGTTCTTGAACGTGGTCGGCAGTTGATCGATCGGATAAGGATGCAGCGCGTTCGCCAGATGCGCGCTCTCGGCCATCATCACGGTATGAATGCCGAAGATGCGCTTTTCCCACGGCTCGACGAAAACGCGCGTCTCGGTGCTGACGGGGCCGAGGTTTTCGATGCCGCCAAGGTGATGCTGTAATTTCACGATTCGCTCCGCAGAGTGGTGAAGAGAGACTTAACCAAGCCGATGCTCGCGCCTGAATGCGAGCGCTTCGCCAACGACCTCCGACACGAAGCCGAACGCCGCGCCCGTCACGAGCGCGGCAGCGGCGACGAGCGCAGGGTTGCCGATGCCTGCCGTCGTGATTGCCTTGCCGGTGGCGACGGTGGTGCCGACTGTCGATGCGAAGCCCCACACGATCGCGGGCAACACGTCGAGCAGCTTGAGCTTCGATGCCTGCACCATCGCCGCGCTGCCGATGCCGACCAGCACGGCGACCGCGAATGCGCTGCCGCTCGTCGTCGCAATGCACAGCAGCGTCAGCGAGGCGATCACGAGCCCAGTCAGATTCGACGCGACGCTCTTGACGAAGCCTGCGCGTCCGCCGCCCAGCACAAAGAACGATGCCCAGGCGATGAACGTCACCCAGACGGGAACGGGAAGCAGGGTTCCCGTGAGCCATGTGTCGGCGACAGCAAGAACGCCGATGCTCAATGTGTACGCCTCAGGCTTTTTCATTTGCGTGCTCCTTCAAGGAAGTTGAGTGAAAGGGTTAGTGCATGCAACTCAAAAGACCGTCGCGCATCCGCTCGGCGTCGATATTTCTGCCGATCATCACGAAGCGGTTCTCGCGGTGTTCATCGCCCGACCATGGCTTGCCGAACTTCGCGTCGAGCAGCATGTGAACGCTGTGGAAATGCAGCCGCCGCGCTTCGTCGTGCAGGTTGAGCACGCCTTTCATGCGTAGCAGTTGCTGGCCGTCGGTTTGCACGAGCTGATTGATCCAACGGTTGAAGCGCATTGCGTCGAGCGCGCCTGGCACGATGAACGCGCACGATGCAATCGTGTTGTCGTGCTCGTGGTCATGGCCCGCTTCGTCGAGCAGATCGGGTTCGACGGCGAGCAGGTTGTCGAGCGAAAAGCTGCGCACGCCGAGAAGTGAATCGACGGCGACGGCGGAGTGATTCGCGAAGTCGACCTGTGCGGTGGGATTGAGCTGACGGATGCGCTCGACCAGCGCATCGACTGCTTGCGGCGACGCGATGTCGGTCTTGTTGACGATGATCCGGTCGGCGAACACGACCTGTTCTCTCGCGATGTCGTCGTCGAGTTGCGCATCGGCATGCAGTGCATCGATGACGGCGACCACCGATTCGAGTTCGACGCGCTCGCGCACGTCGGGATCGGCGAGAAAGGTCTGCAAGACAGGCGCGGGATCGGCAAGGCCCGAGGTCTCGACGATCAGCCGCTCCAGCCGGTCGCCGAAACGAGTGAGCAGATCGCGCACGCTCGCGACGAGATCCGTGCGGACCGTGCAGCACACGCAGCCGTTGTTGATTTCGATGACGGCTTCTTCGTCGGCGACGATCAACTGGCCGTCGATACCTACTTCGCCGAACTCGTTCACGACGATGCCGATCTGCATCGGCCGCGTCGCGTCGAGGATGTGATTGACGAGTGTCGTCTTACCGGCGCCGAGAAAGCCGGTCACTACTGTCGTAGGGATTTTCTTGAGTCGCATCGCGGTCGTCCTTGGCGCTTGCCTTGCGGCGGTGCGCAGGTTGGGAACGCACGATTCTTAGCGACTTCCAGGCCGAATTTTCACGGCTGTCTTTGGGGCGACCATAGTTGGCAGGAATATGCGGCCCGGCTTACCGGATTTGCCGGAACGGTGCTGGACGGACAGAAAGCGGGTGGGAGAGGCGATGGGCGGCGCTATCGACAATGGGGCGCGCGTGATCGCAAACGGTGCGGGAGATGCATCGAAGCGTGCGGCGGGCGTGCTATTGCGCAGAGCAGTGAGGCGCAGGCGAAGCTGGTTGTTCAACTGCGCTCCTGGGAGATTGACCACTTACAGACCACTGGACCTTCGTGGCCGGCGGCGATGATGTCGGCGCGGTCACCTTATGCGAAGTCCGCATACCTGCATGCATGACTAGCATCAACTTTTTTTTGGCCATCCCTACCATCCGTTCTGACGCTGGAGCGCTGTTTGGCCAACATCGCTCCAGGCCTTTCCCAGCGTACTGCGGACGGATCACAACCCTGTTTTCACGACCCAGTGGTGCATACACTGAATGGAAGGCACAGCTCATCGGTCGGCGACCGTAACGCGCTTCGCCCGATCGTAGCCAGGCCGATGAATCCGGTTTAGTACCGTCACGGTTTCTTACTCATTCACATACGATCATGAACACACTATCCCGACTCGCTTTTGCGCCAGGCCCTACCGTGAGCGCGCTGCTGATCGCGGCATGTATTGCGCTTCCCGTCTGCTCGACATTCGCCGTAGCCGCTGAGTCCAATGCGGATCAGTCGACCACCGTCGATGGCCAGAACAAAAAGCTGCCACGAATCGTGGTACTTGCAACGGGTGGGACGATATCTGGAACGGCAGACGCACGTTCAGCCATCGGTTACAACTCCGGCGAGAGAACCGGCCAGCAGTTGCTCAAAGATGTTCCCGGAATCGGCAAGTTCGCAACGATCACTGCCGAACAGGTTTCGAATGTCGGCTCGCAAGACATGAACGACGGTATCTGGTTTCAGCTGGCCAAACGCATCAATGAAATCTTCGATCGCGGTGAGGCGGATGGTGTCGTGATAACGCATGGTACGGATACGATGGAAGAGACCGCCTTCTTCCTGAAGAATGTCTTGCATTCTCGCAAGCCGGTGGTTCTCGTCGGGTCCATGCGCCCGGGTGGCGTTGTCGGCGCTGATGGTCCGAATAACCTTCTCGAAGCAGTTGCGGTTGCGGCGAGTCCTCAGGCACAGGGGCGCGGGGTGATGGTGGTCATGAACGATACGATCCACGACCCGCGCTGGATCACCAAAACGAATACAACCTCCGTTCAGACATTCCTGTCGCCGAACGCAGGTCCAATAGGATTTGTCGATCCGGCATCGATCCGATTCGTCACGCCCCTAACGGACTCCCGTCAGTCTCCCTATACGCTGCCCGCCGCCGGACCGTTGCCCCGCGTCGAAATTGTCTACGCGCACAGCAATATGGATGCGTCGCAGATCGACCATGCAGTCGCCGACAATGCGAAAGGGATTGTGATCGCTGGCGTAGGCGACGGTGACGTATCGAAGGCGGCGTTGGCTGCCATGGAGCGGGCCGCGAAGATGGGGATTGTCGTGGTTCGCGCTTCCCGCGTCGGAACAGGCTTTGTGAATCGGAATGTGGAAGTTGACGATGACAAGAGCGGCTTTGTCGCCTCTCTTGATCTCAATCCACAAAAGGCTCGTGTGTTGACGCAATTGCTGATCGCAAACGGCATCACGACACCCGCCAAAGTGCAGCAGGCATTTTCTGCAACGTACTGACTTCGACAGACCGGTGTTGAAAATACCGCCGATGTTCTGGCGAAGCAGATTGCGGGATCTCGCGCCAAGGCAGGATGGCGTCTGCGGCTCAAAAGTGCAGACGCCGTCCGCAACCGGTGATGTGGAGGCTTCGTTGTGAAGCGAGCGGACCGGCCTGGTTCGCGCAGGAACGCAAACGGGCGAGAGGTAGAATGCCCGTGTCCCACAAGGCTACCCACTCGCTATGGAAATCAAGTGGATCGAGGATTTCATCGCCCTCGCTCAGTACCAGAGCTTCTCACGTGCAGCAGAATTCCGGAACGTGACCCAATCCGGATTCAGCCGGCGCATTCAGTCTCTCGAGCAATGGGTTGGCGCGGAACTGATCGACCGCAGCAGCTTCCCTCCCGTCCTGACACCTGCAGGGCAACTGTTCCGCGAAGTCGCCGATGACGTCCTGAACAAGCTCTTCGATACCCGCGCCATCATACGCACCGAGCAACGCATCGCCGGCAAGAGCCTGCAGATTGCAGCCGGGCACACGATCGCGCTGAGTTTCCTGCCTTCGTGGCTCAAGCATCTTTCGACTCACTTTGGAGAAGTGCGCGCACGTGTGGTGCCCACCAATGTGCACGACTCGATCCTGATGCTCGTGAACGGCAACTGCGAGTTGATGTTCGCGTACCACCACCCCGAACTACCGCTGCATCTCGATCCTGTGAAGTATGAGCACGTCACAGTCGGTATCGACACGCTGATGCCTGCCAGCAGGCCGAACCCGCGTCTGGCTCCGTTGTTTCGTCTGCCGGGAACGACGAAGCAGCCCTTGCCCCACATTTCGTACACGGAAACGAGCTATTTCGGACGTTGTCTTGCCCTGCTGCTCAGCCGGGCTTCCGATACCCCGGCATTGCGGCTTCACTATGAATCGGACATGGCCGAAGTGCTCAAGAAGCTCGTGATGGAAGGCGAAGGCATCGCGTGGCTTCCGAAGAGCGCCATCGCTGCCGAACTCGACGAGGGCGAGCTGGTTCCCGCTGGACCGTCTGCGTGGAATCTGGAGATCGAGCTTCGCGTCTATCGCGACGCATCCAACCGCAATGAGTTTCTGGATACGCTCTGGCAGCATCTTCGTGCCGTTTCACCCGTGACGGGCTAGGGTTTTCCCGCCTTATGCGAAATTCGCATGCCCGCATGCAGCACTTGCATTCACGTCTTTTTGACCATCTCTACCATCCGTTCTGATTCTGGCGCGACGTGTGGCCGACGTCGCTCCAGACCTCTTCCAGCGCATTGCAGTCACCTTGCGATTGCATTGCGCCACTCAAGGACGGATGGACATGAAAAATCGCCTTACTCTGAATATTGCCGCCGGGATGGTGCTCGGGGTCGTTGCTGGCTATGTGTGTCACACGAGCTTGTCCGACCCGGCGACGGTCAAGGCCGTGGCCGGTTATTTCTCGATCGTCACGGACATCTTTCTGCGGCTCATCAAGATGATCATCGCGCCGCTGGTCTTCGCTACGCTCGTGTCCGGGCTGGCCGGGATGGACAGCGGGCAGGATGTAGGCCGTATCGGCCTGCGCTCGGTGGGCTGGTTCGTCTGTGCATCCTTGCTGTCGCTGAGTCTGGGTCTCGTGCTGGCCAATCTGCTGCAGCCGGGCGCCGGCCTGCATCTGGTCGAGAATGCCGGTGAGGTGAGTACCGGGCTCAATACGTCGGCATTGAACGTCAAGGACGTCATCACGCACGCGTTTCCGACCAGCCTGATGGATGCGATGGCGCGCAACGACATCCTGCAGATTCTGGTCTTCTCGGTCATGCTTGGCCTTGCGCTCAGTGCGTTGAAGAAAGACGAACGCGTGATGGTCGTCATCAAGGCCATCGACGGAATGGTGCCCGTCATGCTGCGCCTGACCAACTATGTGATGCGCGCCGCGCCCTTGGGCGTGTTCGGGGCCATTGCTTCGGCGGTGACGCTGCGGGGCGTCGACGTGCTCTACACCTACGGCAAGCTGATTGGCTCGTTCTATCTGGGGTTGGCGCTGTTGTGGTTGATTCTGACGGGCATTGGCTACGTGTTCCTCGGCCGTCGCGTCGGTACCTTGCTCAAGGCTGTGCGCGAGCCGGCGATGATCGCCTTCTCGACGGCCAGCAGTGAGGCAGCCTATCCCCGTCTGACGGAGCAACTGGAGAAGTTCGGCGTCGACAAGAAGGTCGTCGGTTTTACGCTGCCGCTGGGCTATGCTTTCAATCTGGACGGTTCGATGATGTATCAGGCGTTTGCCGCGATCTTCATCGCGCAGGCCTTTGGTGTCGACATGCCCGTTTCGCAGCAGATCTTCATGTTGCTGGTGCTGATGCTGAGCAGCAAGGGCATGGCCAGCGTGCCACGCGGTTCGGTCGTCGTCGTCGCCGCAGTGGCGCCGATGTTTCATCTGCCGGCTGCAGGCGTGGCGATGGTGCTGGCCATCGATCAGATCCTCGATATGGGACGCACGATGACCAATGTCATCGGCAACAGCGTAGCGACAGCCGTCATTGCAAAGTGGGAGGGTCGCCGGCAGAGCGAACCTGACGACGCGTCGCTGTTCGATCAGGCGGAGGTCGGAGCGAAATGACGCCCGGGATCGTCGAGAACAGACGCAAGTACGGTATCGTCGGCGGCCTCGGGCCGCTGGGAAGCGCCGACGTGTTTTTCAAGCTCGTGAAGGCGATGCCGCCGTCGACGGACGCCGAGCACGCCGATCTGATTTTCCAGCAGCATCCGTTCAGGAGCTCGGGCGTGGGAAGCGCCGCCACGACCGAGCGCAAGCTCTACATCTTCAACATGATCCGCGATTTTGAAAAGCGGGGCGTGACGACAGTCGTGCTTCCGTGCTTTCTTAGTCACACCTTTATCGATGAACTGAAATCGAACACGACGCTGCAGATCGTCGATATGGTTGAAGCGGTGCGTCACCATGTCCGCAGGCGATTTCGCGGAGCGCGTCGGATAGGTGTCCTCGCGTCGGACTACACGCGGGAGAAACGACTGTTCGAGCGTTACTTCACGTCGCCGGAGTTCGAGGTTGTTCACCCGCGCATGGCCGAGGGCATCGACCTTGTCACCGAAGCGGTCTATGGCCCGGAAGGCATCAAGAGCGGTCATCTGCGCGGCCGGCCGGTTGAACTGCTGCACAACGCTTGCGCGGATCTCATCGAGCAAGGCGTCGATGTCATCGTTCCGGGCATGACCGAGATCGCGCTCGTCGCGGATGAAATCCGTCTGCTGAGCGTGCCGCTGGTCGATTCCAACCTCGTGTATGCACAGCACGTCGTGTCGGGCCAATACGACCCGCCCTCGGGTGTCTTCAAGGTCGGGGTCGTGGGCGGAGTCGGCCCCGCCGCGACGATTGATTTCCTCGACAAGATCGTGCGCAACACACCGGCCCAACGGGACCAGGATCACATCAGGTTGCTCGTCGAACAGAACCCGCAGATTCCCGATCGTACCGAGAATCTGATCGGCGACGGCGCGGACCCGACGGTGTCGCTATACGCAACATGCAAGCGGCTGGAGGAGGGCGATGCCGACATCATCGCCATTCCGTGTAACACCGCCCACGCGTTTGTGGAACGCATCCAGCCGTACCTCGGCATCCTCATCGTAAACATGCTGACGGAAACGGTCCGCTATCTGCGCGAGTCTTATCCGGCGCAACGCGAAATCGGCGTTCTCGCGACCTCGGGCACGATCGCGAGCGGTGTCTATGAAAAAGCGCTTGAATCGCAGGGGCTTCGCCAGGTTGCGCCGGGCCCCGCACTCCAGGCGCGCGTGATGGAGGCGATCTATGGCAAGGACGGAGTCAAGGCAGGGTTCACGACGGGGCAGTGTCAGGAAGACATCGCTGCAGCCGTCGAAGGCCTGATTGCTGAAGGTGTCGAAATCATCGTCCTGGGCTGCACCGAACTCCCGCTTCTTCTTCCGCAGAGTGAGTTCACAGGCAGAAACGGCGCTCGCGTGAGGCTGATCGATCCCACCGACGTGCTTGCCCGGCAGTGCATCGCCTATGCGACGGCGGCCAGCGAATCACCCGCCAGCAAGAGCGTAAGGTAAAGCCAAACTTGTCGACCAGATGCTCCCGTTGCCCTGTTGCACCGGGTGCATCGAACCATCCCTGACACGCTAACGGAGCAACACGATGTCCACGTCCAATGAACGCATCGAGCACGATCTTCTCGGCGACCTCCCTGTGCCGAATGACGCCTACTACGGCGTGCACACCCTTCGGGCACTCGTCAATTTCCCGATCACCGGCATACCGATCTCGACGTATCCGAATCTCGTCAATGCACTGGCGAGCGTAAAAGAGGCGGCGGCCATGGCCAACCACGATCTCGGCCTGCTTGCGGAACACAAGATGAAGGCGATCGTTCATGCGTGTCGGGAGATCCGCAACGGTACCGCGCATGACCAGTTCGTGGTGGACGTCATTCAGGGCGGTGCGGGCACGTCGACCAACATGAACGCGAACGAAGTGATCGCCAATCTGGCGCTGGAACATCTTGGCCACCAGCGCGGCGACTACGCGCTGCTGCATCCCAATGAAGACGTCAATCTCGGTCAAAGCACGAATGACGTGTACCCGACCGCGTTGAAGATCGCGACGTACATGGGTATCGTTCAGCTGGTCCATGCGATGGGTGTATTGCGTCACTCATTCGAACGCAAGGCTGAGGAATTCCGCGACGACCTCAAGATGGGGCGAACGCAACTGCAGGACGCTGTTCCCATGACGCTCGGTCAGGAGTTCAGCACATTCGCGGTCATGCTTGGAGAAGACGAGGATCGGCTCACGGAAGCTTCAAAGCTGATCTGCGAGATCAACCTCGGCGCAACGGCCATCGGCACCGGGATCAACACGTCGCCCGAGTACGCTGCACTTGCGTGCCGGCATCTTGCCAGTATCACGGGCATACCCGTCACCACGTCACCCAATCTCGTCGAAGCGACACAAGACGTGGGCTCGTTCGTCCAGTTGTCGGGCGTACTCAAGCGCGTTGCCATCAAACTCTCCAAGACGTGTAACGACCTTCGGCTTCTTTCGAGCGGTCCGCGCGCGGGTTTTGGTGAAATCAATCTGCCGCCCGTCCAGGCTGGCTCCAGCATCATGCCCGGCAAGGTCAACCCCGTCATTCCGGAAGTCGTCAACCAGATCGCCTTTGAAGTCATTGGTAACGACGTGACGGTGAGCTTTGCGGCAGAAGCCGGTCAGCTGCAATTGAATGCGTTCGAGCCGCTCATTGCACACAGCCTCTTCAAGAGCGTCGCACACCTGCGCGCGGGATGCCTCACGCTTGCTTCAAGATGCGTTGACGGAATCACGGCGAATCGTGACAGGCTTCACGCGCTCGTTGAGAACTCGATCGGCATCGTGACGGCGCTCAATCCTTATATCGGCTATACCAACGCGACGCAGGTTGCACAGGAGGCGCTCGCGTCAGGGAGAAGCGTCGCCGAGATCGTCATTGAGAAGGGTTTGCTGAGCCGGGCGCAACTCGACGAAATTCTGCAACCGTCGATGCTGACTCAGCCAAGACAGGCCGTTGTCTTTCCACCGCAGTCGACCGAGGGGGACGCCGGTTGACGGCGCCTCGTTGCCCGCCCTTCGCACGCGATGGATGCGCGCGCCGTTAGAACGTCGACTCAGGATGAGCGACTAGGCTACACTCTAATTATTCGACGACCTACCGTAAGCTGTCGGGACGGGCCGGGGTTCACGGGCGGCCCAACGAACGATGGGCGCAGCCCCCAGTAGACAGCATTCCGGGTAACACTTGGCGCATCCAGTTTCGACCTTTCCAGCCGCAAATACACGTGGTGAATGGAGGCTTCGAGATGAACAGAAAAAATGCCGCGGCCATCTGGATTCTGATTGCGATGCTGGTGGGCATCGGGATCGGCTACATGATCTACACGAGCTTTCCTGACAAGAAGGCTGCCACGGAGATCGCGGGCTACATCTCGCTGGTGTCGGACGTGTTCCTGCGTTTGATCAAGATGGTGATTGGCCCGCTCGTCTTTTCGACGCTCGTCGTCGGCATTGCGCACATGGGCGACGCCGCCTCGGTCGGACGCGTATTCGCGAAAGCGCTAGGCTGGTTCGTCACCGCTTCGCTGATCTCGCTGCTGCTCGGCCTGTTGATGTCCAATCTGCTCAAACCCGGCGAGAATCTCGGGTTGCCGCTGCCCGACATCGGCGCGTCGGCGAACCTGGCCACCGCCAAGTTCACGCTCAAGGACTTCGTCGGTCACATGGTCCCCAGGTCCTTCGCCGAGTCGATGGCCAACAACGAAATCCTGCAGATCGTCGTGTTCTCGATGTTCTTCGGCGTCGCGCTCGCCGCGCTGGGCGAGAAGGGCAAGGTGCTCGTGGCCGCGATCGACCAGCTCTCGCACGTCATGCTCAAGATCACCGGTTACGTGATGAAGCTTGCGCCGCTGGCGGTGCTGGCGGCGATGGCCGCTACCGTGGCCGTCAACGGGCTGACCATCCTGTTGAAGTTCGCGGTTTTCATGGGCGACTTCTACCTCAGCCTTTTCCTGTTGTGGGCGGTGCTCACGGCGGCCGGCTTCGTGTTCCTCGGGCCGCGCGTGTTCAAGCTACTGGCGCTGATCAAGGAGGCATTCATGCTTTCCTTCGCGACTGCGAGTTCAGAGGCCGCCTATCCGAAGATCCTCGACGCGCTCGACCGTTTCGGCGTGAATCGCAAGATTTCCAGCTTCGTGATGCCAATGGGCTATTCGTTCAACCTCGACGGCTCGATGATGTATTGCACGTTCGCGACGCTATTCATCGCCCAGGCGTACAACATGCACCTGTCGCTGGGTACGCAGCTGACGATGCTGCTGATCCTGATGCTGACGTCCAAAGGAATGGCTGGCGTGCCGCGCGCTTCGCTGGTGGTGATCGCCGCCACGCTCAACCAGTTCGGCATCCCCGAGGCCGGCTTGCTGCTGATCCTGGGCGTGGATACGTTCCTCGACATGGGCCGTTCGGCGACGAACGCGGTGGGCAACTCGATCGCGAGCGCGGTGGTCGGCAAGTGGGAAGGGGAACTGCTGTCAGAAGCCGACGCCGAGGCCAACGCGGCGCGCATCGACGCCGAGCTTGGCGCGACGCTCGCCCATCCGGCAGAAAGCTGACGGGGACGGGGCCATGAAGACGCAGCGATTCTGGTCGATGCTGGCCATCGCGGGGCTGCTGGTTGCCGGTGCCGCAGTGCGGGCACAGGAGGACGCGCAGCCATCCCGCCTGGGTCCCGACAGCGTTGCACCCGTCGCGCTGACGGGCACGCTGTCCAAGGTGCGGGAGTCGGGCACCATCGCGCTGGGTTACCGCGAGTCCTCGGTGCCGTTTTCGTATCTGAACGCGCGCAACGAGCCAATCGGCTATTCGATCGAGCTGTGCAAGGCACTCGTGTCGGCGATCGGGGACGCGGTCAACCGGACCCTGACCATCCAGTGGGTGCCTGTCATGCCCGAGAACCGCATTGACGCGGTGGTCAGCGGCCGGGTCGATCTGGAATGCGGCTCTACAACCAGCAACGTGGAGCGCCAGAAACGCGTGGCCTTCTCGCCGATCATTTTCGTGGCGGGCACCAAGGTGATGGTCAAGAAAGGCTCGCCAATCGGCTCGTTCCGCGACCTCGCTGGCAGGAAGGTCGCGGTGACGGCCGGCACCACGAACGAGAAGGCGCTGCGCGATCTGGACGCGAAATTCAGGCTCGGGATTCAATTGCAGGTGGTGCCTGACCACGCGCAGGGCTTCGCGCAGGTGGCCGACGGAAAGGCCGACGCCTTCGCTACCGACGACGTGCTGCTGTATGGCTTGATCGCCCAGCATGCCGGCGAGCGCGGCGAGTACCGCGTTGTCGGCGATTATCTGTCCTATGACCCGTACGGCATCATGTTCCGCAAGGACGACCCGCAGCTCGCGCAAGTGGTGAGGGATACTTTCCAGGAGCTTGCGGCGGACGGAGAAATCGATCGCCAGTACAAGCGCTGGTTCTTGCGCCGCCTGCCGTCGGGCACCAGCCTCGACCTGCCGATGAGCAGGCAGCTTGCGACCATCATTCAGTCGATGGCCGGTGGCGAGGCGCAGTGAGCGTTGCGCTTGCGGCGTATCTAGTGGCGCCAGCCGCGATACCCGTAGTAACCACGTCTGTAGTAGTAGCCAGGGCCATAGTAGCCGCGGCCGTAATAGCCTCGATATCCGCCGTACCAATAAGGATAACGATAGTATCCGGGCCAGGGGCGCGGTCCATATATCACCGGCGGCCCATAGATGACGGGCGGCGGCGCATAGATAACGGGCGGACCGGCATACACGACGCCCGGCACACCGATGCCTATGCCGACGCCTACAGACACACCACCCGCCTGTGCGAAGCTGGCCGACCCCGCGCCGAGCGCGGCAGCGACCAGAAAACGAACGAGCTTGATCATTTGCGTACTCCTCGCCTCGAGTCCAGTTCGAACGACTGGCGACGGCGCAACGAGGCATGGACAAATAGCGCTGAGTCCGTTTTCTAAGGGTTCAATACGCAGAGGCTCATACGTGAGGTCGAAGACCCTGATCTTTAGAGTCGGCGGTTCGGAAGTCGTTCAGGAAGGACCGCAGAGGGGCGCACCGTCCTCTAACCATTGAACAATTCGCTTCGCGCCGCGTCCATGATCATCGCGACAGCCGGATGACTGATGCGGCGCTCAATCGAGATCGCAAAGAACTCTTCGACGATGGTGTTGATCTGCCCGACCATCGTCAGTTTGTGCTCGGCCTGTAACTGGCTCTCCAGCGCGGTTGGCGCGAACAGCAGGCCGCGGCCCTCGCGGCCGAACGCCATGGTCATCGCTCCGTCGTCGAATTCGCCGACGATGCGCGGCGAAATGGCATGTGACGCCAGCCAGTGGTCCAGCTTTCGGCGCACTGCGGATTCCGTGCCGGGCAGCAACACCGGCAACTGACCGAGCGACAACGGGAAGCGTTTTCTGGCGGTTTGGACCAGCGACTCCGCGCCGAAGCAGCTCAGCGTCGAACGGCCGAGCCGGTGATTGAACGCCTTGATGTTGACGTCGGCGGGAATGGGGGCATCCGCGATGATCAGGTCGAGACGGTGCACGGCCAGTTGCGCGAGCAGCGCATGCAGCTTGCCTTCGTGACAGATCATGCGCAGCGACACGGGCGCGCCCAGCGCGGGTTCCAGCAGCCGGTACGCGATTGCCTTCGGAACTGAATCCGCGATCCCGACCCGAAACCGCGTTTGCGCGCCGGATTCGTTCTCGCGCCGCACCGCGCTCTCGAGTTCCGAGCCCAACGAGAAGATTTCGTCCGCGTAGTCGAGCACCAGCCGGCCAGCATCCGTCAGTTCGATCGTGCGCCCGCTCTTCCTGAACAGTTTTTTATCCAGCGCTTCTTCGAGCAGTTTGATCTGGCCGCTGAGCGTTTGCGGCGAGATGTGCAATTGCTCGCCAGCGCGGACGATCCCTCCCGCGTGCGCCGCAACCCAAAAGTAATGCAGATGCTTGAAGTTCACGCCCCCTCCGTCAGTCAATCAAAGCTACGGTTTTTTCGAACTATTGGCAACAAAAATACGAATTTTATGTTCTATCAGATTCGGTTAGATTGAAGCCTCGCACCTGGACGCCGGTGAGCGGCTAACGACTACTGACAGAGGTGACTTATGGCATCGGTTGCGCAATTTCTTCGTTCAAAAGATTCCCAGACAGTGTGGTCCACCCACGCGTCCGCATCCGTCTACGACGCGATCGCGATCATGGCGCACCGGCAGGTGGGAGCACTGATCGTCGCAAACGAAGGACGCCTGGCCGGTATCGTCACGGAGCGGGATTACGCGAGGAAAATCGTTCTGATGGACCGCTCATCAAGGAATACGCCGGTGCGCGACATCATGTCGACAGAGGTGCGCCATGTCAGCCCTCAGCACACAACCGACGAATGCATGGCGCTCATGACGGAGCACCGGATACGTTATCTGCCCGTGATTACGGCGGGGCAGGTGATCGGAATGGTGTCGATCGGCGACCTGATCAAGAACCTGATTACCGAGCAGGAACACACGATCCGGCAACTGGAGCACTACATCCACGGCAACAGTTTTCACGTCGGCCATAACGGAGTGCAGGCTCAACAGCCGCGAGTCTGACGACCCAATAATATTTACTGTTCGTAATGTTTTCCGCGCGACTATGAAGAGCGCGATCCGGGCAGCCCCCGGACTTACCAAAAGAGGTTTTTTATGTTCATGCAATTCGTCAATCACCTTCGACGTGCTGCCGGTGCGGTAACGCGCGGGACGGCAGCGCTCGGTCTGGCGGGACTGCTTGCCCTCGGCGCGGTGGCGTCGAATGATGCCGAAGCGAAGCGGGTGGGCGGCAGTCAAAGCATCGGGCGCCAGTCGCAGTCGGCGTCGCCGTCCGGGCAGGCGCAACAACGCCAGCAAGCCCAGCCGGCGCAACAGGCAACGCAGGCGCCTGCTGCCGCGGCAGGTAACCGCTGGATGGGCCCGCTCGCCGGCCTTGCCGCCGGCCTTGGAATTGCGGCGTTGTTGTCGTCGTTTGGGCTGGGTGAAGGGCTCGCGCAAATGCTGTCGAATGCGCTGCTCATCGGGCTGGTGGTTTTCGCCGGCGTGATGCTGTTCCGCTTTATCGCTAACCGGCGTCGTCCGGATCTGGCTTATGGGCATGGTGCCGCGAACCGGCAGCAAACGAACGGCTCACAATTTCTCAATCAGATCCGGCAAGCGCGGCCAGAAGCGACGCCCATGGGCTGGCCGCGAGCAGCGATGAATTCGACGGGTGCTGCTGGCGCCGTGCAGGCACCGGAACTTGCGCTCGGGCCCGATCAGGCTGCCTTTCTGGCATCGGCAAAGACCCTGTTCATGCGTCTTCAAGGCGCGTGGGACAGGAACGAACAGGGTGACCTGTTCGAGTTGACGACGCCGGAAATGTTCAGGCGGCTCAAGATGGACCTGGAAGCCCGCGGTCGCGAGCCGAGCGTGACGGAAGTCACGCAGCTCGATGCCGAGATGCTGGGCACGGAAAGCAACGCAGAGGAAACGCTGGTCAGCGTTCGCTTTTACGGTCAGATGCGGGAGGACGACGCACAGACGGCCCAGCCGTTCCAGGAGATCTGGAACATCGTCAGGAACGCACAGGGCGACCAGGCGTGGCGAGTGGCGGGCATCCAGCAGATAAATCACTAAAGGCGCGTAGTTGAACTGGCAGTCGGCTTGCTGCATGTCAGCGAGCCGACGTCGTTTATTTTGCCAGGCGGAGAGGGTAAGGAATGCTGCCCTGCGCAGACAGACTCAATCGAGGAGACGGTATGTTGAGTCCACACGAATTCGCCACCTTGATGCTCATCAAGGACGCGCCGGATCAGATCGAACTGGGCCGCGCTGAGCTCGACACGCTCCTGCAGCGCCAACTCATATCATTGGAAAACCTCGCTTCAGGACGCCCACGTGCTCATGTCACAAGCGATGGTGATTCCATTCTCAAGGCGGTCTCCCGGATGCGCTAGACATCCGCGACGTGCGCCACACGGCCCCGAACGAAGCCACGGGGTTCGCTTTCCTCCATGCTCGACAGCTTTTGTTAAGGCTTGTTTACTATTTCCAAACGGTCTGCTGCAGCGCACGCTCGGGTTTGCCCGGTTGTCGCGGACGGATGCGAAGCATAGCCTTCGTAATGATTTGGTAAGAAGCTATTCGCAGGTTGCCGGGTAAGCAAGCCGTGCTCGCGACCTGCGCTGCATGCATGGGTATTAGATTGCAGTCCACCGTTCGGTGCCGGGAGACGTCACACGGATCACGCTGGCGTGTCGAACGATGCTTTGAATGACGCCTGAAGTGACTGTTCGGGGGCTCAAATGGCTGCGCACAAACCGCTTTACAGATCACTTTACTTTCAGGTGATCGTCGCGATCATCGCCGGTATGCTGCTGGGATTTTTCGCTCCGCACACTGGCGAAGCGATGAAGCCGCTCGGCGACGCGTTCATCAAACTGATCAAGATGATCATCGCCCCCATCATCTTCTGCACGGTGGTCGTCGGCATCGCCGGCATGGAAGACATGAAGAAAGTGGGCAAGACGGGCGGGCTGGCGTTGCTCTATTTTGAAATCGTCAGCGGCCTTGCCCTGGTGGTCGGATTGTTGATCGTCAACGTGGTCCAGCCCGGTGCCGGCATGAACGTGGACCCGAAGACGCTGGACGCGAAGGCGGTCGCTACCGTCACCAGCGGACGCAAGATGGAGAGCACCACCGAATTCCTGATGAACATCATCCCGTCGACCGTGGTCGATGCGTTCGCCAAGGGCGAGATACTTCAGGTTCTGTTGTTCGCGCTAATGTTCGGCTTCGCTTTGCACTGGTTCGGCGGCAGAGGCACGCTGATATTCGACTTTGTGGAGAAGATCTCCCACGTCTTCTTCCGCATTGTCGGCATCATCATGAAAGTGGCGCCGATCGGCGCGTTTGGCGCGATGGCCTTCACCATCGGCAAATACGGCATCGGCAGCATGCTCTCTCTTGGGAAGCTGATGCTCACGTTCTATGCGACCTGTCTTCTCTTCGTCTTCGTCGTGCTAGGACTGATTGCCTGGTTCCATGGTTTCAGTGTGTGGAAGTTGATCAAGTACCTCAAGGAAGAACTGTTTATCGTACTTGGAACGTCTTCATCGGAAGCCGCGCTGCCTCGCGTGATGGTGAAGCTGGAGAATCTTGGCGCGAAGAAGTCGGTGGTTGGCCTGGTCATTCCAACCGGGTATTCCTTCAACCTCGATGGCACGTCGATCTATCTCACCCTGGCTGCCATCTTTATCGCCCAGGCGACCAACACACCGCTGGACCTCACGCATCAGCTCACGTTGCTCGCCGTTTTGCTGCTGACCTCCAAAGGCGCTGCCGGCGTTACGGGCAGCGGGTTCATCGTGCTTGCAGCAACCTTGTCTGCCGTCGGACATGTACCCGTTGCAGGGCTTGCGCTTATTCTTGGGATCGACCGCTTCATGTCGGAAGCGCGCGCGTTGACGAATTTCATCGGCAATGCCGTGGCTACGCTGGTGGTCGCCAAATGGACCAACGAACTGGACCAACCCAGAATGCGCCGGGTCCTGGATAACGAAACGCCGGAGGAGGCGGACGAGCCGGAAAAAGTGTTTGACCGTACAGACGAAACGATGCCTATCGCCACGGCGGGAGCGCGATCGCCTAACGTCTGATGAGCGCGCGAACACGGTGATCCTGGAAGGCGTGTTCGCCAACTTATGCGTTGTTTGTCAAACCCTCACGCACCTGAACCCCGCATACACATGCTGATACCGCGGCTGGAACCAATTGCGGAACGTCGGCCGGATCATGCATTGCGCGGTGCGCGCCGAACCGCCCTTCAGCACGTAATGCTGTCCGTCGTAGAAATTGGCCGAGTAGCCGAGATAGAACGGAAACGCCTCGAAGCCCGGCAGTGCGTCAAATAACGACGATGTCCATTCCCACCCATTGCCGAACTGGCCTTCGACACCGAACGCGCTGACATTGTCCGGCGACGCATCGACGGCTTGCGGGTCCCAGCTGCGGAAACCGTAGTTGCCCGATGGTGCATTCGGCACGCCTTGCGCAGCGCGCTGCCACTGTGGTTCCGTGGGCAACGCCTTGCCGGCCCAGCGCGCGTACGCGCTCGCTTCCGCATGGCTCACGTAGACGGGCCAATCGGGCGGCAGTGCGATATCTTCGAACATCGTGCGCAAGGTCCACTGGCCGTCAGCATTCTGCGACCACGTGACGGGATGCGCGACGCCCTCGGCTTCCTTCCACGCCCAGTCCTTATCGTTCCAGTAAGCGCGATTGCGATAGCCGCCTGCGTCGATGAACTCGCGGAATTGCGCGTTGGTCACCATATAGCGGTCGATCTCGAACGCTTCGACCTGCACGCGCTGCTCGCCGAATTCGTTGTCCCAGCCGAAGCGGCCATCTTCCTTCTTCATGCCGAGTAGGGCAACGCCAGCCGACACGCGTACCATCGGCGACGCTTCGACGTTGCGCGCGGATTGCGCGGCGGACGTTACGCCCGGCGGCGCGGCCTTCATCTCCAGCGGCAACTGATGCAGCATGTACGCGAGCGTTTCCGCGTGCATCAGCCGGTGTTCGATGGCGACATGCATGAGCTGCTCGGGCGAGCCCGTCGCCATGCCGCCGCGGCCGAATTCATAAGCGGCGAGACGACTGTCGATCTGCGCCCGCGCCTTGTTCGCATAGTCGCGCACGGCGTCGATTGAAGGCCAATCGGAAGGTTGATCGGTTGGAAAGCCGCCGTCGACGGGATCGATGCCGAACGCGAACAGCCTGTCGAGCTCCGGCGCGAACGCGGGCAGCGGGCACAGGCGTTCGTCGAACAGATTGCGGTCGAAGGCTTCGAGATGGCCGATGTAGAACACGATCCGGTGGCGCTCGCGGATCGGCCGGTCATAGAGGTATTCGGGTTTGACAACCGAGAACAGGGCGTCGGTCACGCGGCGCGCGTCGATGAGACGTTCGGCCAGCGGGTGGTGCGGTGCGGGGTCGCGGTTCATTCGCCGGGTCTCCTCGTGGGGACAGCAAGCATCTTTGCACGAGACGAGTGCGGGGTGCCGAAGACCCGACTCTCGCCGAGAAGAATAATCTTGAACTGTACCGCAGGCGCAGGAGACGTGCCAGGCGGATGCGCGCGGGCGTCGTGCGAGACGAAGCCGCGCGGCGGACCCTGGCGGATCAGGCGTTCGACGAAGCGCCGACCTGGCGCAAGCCTTCCGGATCGACGATGTGGATCAGGCGGCCTTGTGCGTCGATCAGTCCGCGCTTTTGAAATCTTGACAGGGTGCGGCTCACCGTTTCGAGTGTCATGCCGAGATAGCTGCCCATGTCTTCGCGCGTCATCCGCAGATTGAATTCCGCCGACGAATAACCGCGCTGCGCATTGCGCTCGGAGATATCGAGCAGGAATGCAGCGACACGCTCGTCGGCGCTCAACGAGCCGAGCACCATCATCTGCGCGGCCTCGCGCACGATCTGCTCGCCCATCAGCTTGTGCAGCCGCTCCTGCATCGAGCTGATCTCGCGGCACAGATGCTTGAGCGCCGCGTAAGGGATGATGCATACCGAACTGTCTTCCAGCGCGACGGCGCTGCATGCGTGCTGGTCGCTGCTGATGCCGTCGAGGCCGAGCGCTTCGCCCGCGATCCTCAAGCCCGTGACCTGCTCGCGACCGTCGCGATGGGCCATCACTGTCTTCAGCGATCCCGAGCGCACGGCGTACAGACTGTCGAACGAATCGCCCGCTCGATAGAGCGCCTCACCGCGACGCACCGGGCGCGCCGAGCAGATCAGCGCTTCGAGCTGCGGCATTTCGTTGGCGGCCACGCCTTGCGGCATGCACAGATGCCGCATCGCGCACGACGAACAGCGTGCAGCGCTGCGCACGGCGCGCTGCGTGGAGGAGGCGGGGCTGCGGCGGACAGCGCGGGCAGGGGCGACAGCGGCGGTAACTGCGATGGGATTGAGCATGGGACCAACCGGCATTAAAAGGTTGACAAGCAGGGTGACAACCGATTGTCCCACTCGATGCGCGCGCAACCAGGCGGCAAAATGACGCGTCGCAAGCGATCGCGTTGTTGAGCGGCGTCAGGCTTCGCTTTCGGTTTTCGCGCGCGACGCTCAGGCCTTGGGTTCTTCCTCCGCTTCGCCGCCGCCCGCAGCGGACGGAATCAGCAGCACGGGCAATGTCGATTGACGCACGCAGCGTTCTGCCACGCTGCCCAGAATCAGCCGCTGCATGCCGCGCCGGCCATGCGTGCCCATAATGATCAGGTTGGCGTTGAAATCGGCGGCGGCGCGCAGCACGAGCGTCGGCACGTCGTCGAGCGACGACGCCTCGCCCACCGCGATATCGCCCGATACCCCCTGCGCGCGCATCGCCGCCGACAGTTCGGCCGTCAGCTCCTTGCCCTGCTCGACGAGCCGGTTGCGCAAGATGGACGGATCGTAGCCGGGCGCGTCGAAGTACATCGGCGTGTTCTCGACCGCGTAGAACGCGCGCAGCGTCGCGCCCAGCTTGCTGGCCAGATTCAGGGCGCCGTCGAACGCGCGGCGCGACGTGTTGCTGCCGTCGACGGCAACAAGGATGCGGGTGTACATGAAGCCTCCGTGTCGTGGAGAGCGTCGCGCCGCCGTGTTCCGCCTGCGCGGGCCGCCCGTGAAAGCGGTATGAATGGGTCCGGATTGCGCTTGCAGCATAAATGATCGACGAAAAGGGCGCGCTTTGGTCGGCGGGAACACAGATGTCAATCAAAGATTTGTCAGATTTTGCCGTGGGACGCGAGGTCGGTCATACTGGCGGCGTGCACGCTACCACGCGTCTTCTGGCTGGAATCAGCCGTTATTTCGCCAGGTAGCACGCGTTATTTGCCTTACAATTCCAATCTATTCTGACAAGCCGCTTCTCTCGACGATGAACGAGCGCAAATCGACAGGTCTGCCGGACAAGATCTACAGCGACATCCTGAACCGCATTCTCGAAGGCGAATACAAGGAAGGCGAACGCCTGCCGACCGAGCATGCGCTCGCGGAACGCTTCGAGACGTCGCGGCCGACAGTGCGCGAGGCGCTCGCGAGGCTGCGCGCCGACGGCATCATCGTGACGCGGCACGGCTCGGGCACGACGGTCGCGCGCCGTCCGGACCCCGACGTGCGCCGCTTCGCGCCGCTGGAGACGCTCTCAGACATCCGCCGCTGCTACGACTTTCGCATCGTGACGGAGTCGGGCGCTGCCGAACTGGCCGCGCAAATGGCCGAAGCCGACGACATCGCCGCGATCCAGCACGCATGGGACGAACTGGAGCGCGTGATCGAAACGCAGGGCATCGGCGCGAAGGACGACTTCGCGTTTCACCTCGCGGTTGCGCGGGCGTCGAAGAACCAGTTTTTCATCACGATGATGTCGTTCATCGAAGAGCAGATCGTCTTCAGCATGAATCTGTCGCGCAATCTGTCGCTGGTGAAGACGCTTGAACGCCAGCGGCTCGTGCAGACCGAGCACCTGGCCGTGCTCGACGCGATCCGCAGCAAGGACGCAGCCGCGGCCGGCCAGGCGATGCGCCTGCATCTCGAGCATGCGCGCGACCGGATGTTCGGCTCCTGACGTTTTCCGCCTTGCCGGGCCGTTGCGTCGTGCTTGCGGCCCTGTTCCCTCTTCCCTGATCTGAAAATACGGCGCGCACTGCGCCGTATCGCAAAGAAGTGAACCCTTCCCGTCCCCTGGTTTTTCGCGACGCACTGCTGGCCATGCTTGGCATCGGTCTCGTCAACATGCTGGTCGCGCTCGATCAGACAGTGGTCAGCACGGCATTGCCGTCGATCGTCGTCGAACTGCACGGTTTCGAGTATTACGCGTGGATTGCGAGCGCCTATCTGCTTGCGTCCGTGGTCACGGTGCCCGTGTTCGGGCGCCTTGGCGACTATTTCGGCCGCAAGTATTTCGTGATTACGGCCGTGATCGTCTTTACCGTGGCGTCGGCGCTATGCGGCCTCGCATCCAGCATGCCGTTTCTGGTGTTCGCGCGCGGCCTGCAGGGCGTGGGCGGCGGGATGATGGTCGGCACCGCGTTCGCGTCGATCCCCGATCTCTTTCCCGACCCGCGCACCCGCGTGCGCTGGCAGGTGGTGCTGGCGGCCGCATACGGAATCGGCACGGCGGCGGGACCGTCGCTGGGCGGCTGGCTCAGCGAGCAATTCGGCTGGCGCTCGACATTCCTCGTTAATCTGCCCGTCGGTGCGCTCGCGCTGTACTTCATCTGGGCGCATCTGCCGTACTACCGGCGCGAACGCACGGGCGACGTACGGATCGACTGGGCGGGCGCCGCGCTCGTCGCGCTGGTGCTCGGCGGACTTCAGACTTTCATCGAAGCCGTGCCGAAGGATGGTCTGACCACGGGCAACCTGATTCTCGCCGCGCTGGTCGTAGTGGGTACGGCGGCACTGCTGGTCTGCGAGCGGCGCGCGACGCACCCGATCGTGCCGCTCGATCTGTTCAAGGACCCGCAGCTCGTGACGCTTTTCACGCTGTCGGTGCTGTCGGGTTTCGTGATGTTCTCGCTGATCTTTTTCGCGCCGCTGCTGCTGCAAGGCGGCTTCGGGCTGTCGCCGCAGCAGGCCGGCCTGCTCGCGACGCCGATTGCCGCCTGCATCGCCCTCGGCAGCATGATCAACACGCGCATCGTGATTCACATGAAGCGGCCGACGGCGATTCTGACAATCGGCTTCAGCCTGCTGGTGGTCGCGTCGGTGGGTATCGCGCTCGCCACGCCCGCGACGCCGCATCTCTATCTCGAAATGTCGATGGCGGCCGTCGGCATTGGCCTCGGTTTCATTCTCAACAACCTGAACGTGTTCGGCCAGGAGATTGCCGGCCGCGAGCGCTTCGGCATCACGACGGCGCTGCTGCAATCGACGCGCATGGTGGGCGGCATGCTCGGCACCAGCATCGTCGCGACGATCGTGAACCGGCGCTATGCGTCGGGCGTGGAAGATTCGTTACGCGTGCTCGGCGAAACCGTCGCGTCGGCGTGGCGGCCGAAGCTCGCCGATCCGCGCATTCTCGTCGACGAAAACCTGCGCGACTCGCTGCTGATCGAGATGAAACGCGCCGGTCTCGAAGGGCCGGCGCTGTTCGACGCCGCGCGTCACGTGCTGGTGCAGTCGATCCACATCGGCGTCGTGCTGACGGGCTGCGCCGCGCTGGCGGCGGCGCTGCTCGTGCGCCGGATCTCGCACATCACGTTCCGGCGCAGCTAGTCTCCGCTCAGGCTCATCACGCCGCCACAGGCATCGGCTTGCAGACGGCCGCGCGAATCGCGTCGACGGTGATGTCGAGCGCGATCGTCCGTTCGACGCCGATCTTCACGGGCGGCCCCAACCGCGTCACCTCGATGCCCGTGCGCCGCAGCAGCCGTTCAATCGACGTCGTCGTGACGGTCACATAGCGCGTAATACCCATCCGGTCCGCGAAAGTCACCAGTTCGTGGATCGCGTGCATCGTCAAATCTGCAAAGCCAAACGTTTGCTCGCCATCCGTTTCGATAGCAAAGCGGCTCAGTTCCCATATATGCCGTCCGACTGGCGCGTCCTGACCGTCGAGCAACTGCGGGAAGGTGTCCTTCAGCATGTTCGGGCCTTCCGTCGGCATCAGCCGCCAGCAGCCGCGCACGGCGCGGTCGGCGTCCTGAATGAGCATGTAGTACGGCCCGAGCGCGTCGTAGCCGTCGATCTCCATCCCGGCGATGGTCGGAACGTCCCATCCCATGCGGTCCCGAAACACGCGGGCGCGCAGCCGGTACATCTCGTTGATGTGGTTGTTGTCGAACTCTTGCCGTGTGCCAATCCGAATCGCCGTATGCATGGTGTGCTCCTTACGTTGGTCGCGGGTACGCAGGAAACCGTATGCATTTCGGATAAAAAAAACACCTATTCACCTGGATAGGTGCTCAGTCCGTCTGATGATTACAAAATTGAGATGAGGGCCAACACAGGGAAAAAACATCATGGAACTTCAGAATCATTGGCAAGCGGGCGTTCACGCAAACGTTCAACCGACCGTGCAGAGCCGCGGCGCGGATACTTCGACTGGTGTGGACCGCGTGCTGATCATCGCGTACCGCAAGAAAAAGAAAGAGAGCCAACGTCAATTCTGGGCGCGCTTTGGCGTGACCCAGTCGCGCGGCAGCCGCTTCGAATCGGGCGCGGAGATTCCGGCACCCGTTTCGATCCTGCTGGGCCTCTACTTCACGAAGACGGTCACGGACGGCGACCTGGGCAGGGCAGAGAAGGTGCTCCATAACCCGGAAGCGCGCGAGCTCATCAACCTGGATCAATAAGGCCGAGTTGCGTTGCAATCACGGCCGCCGCGCGCCGTGAGTTCACGCCGAATTTCGTGCGAATGTTCTTAAGGTGGAAGTTCACCACGGCTTCCGAGCAATTAAGAATGTGCGAAATTTCCCAAGTGGACTTACCGCGTGCGGTCCATTTCAGGCATTCCTGTTCCCGCGGCGTGAGCTTCGGCACCAACGCCTGCGTGTGCGCATTCAGGTGAGGCTGGCTCGTGTCGATGACGAGATCGCGCAACAGCACCAGGTTGGGCAGCACGACGTCGAGATGACGCCAGAAGTCGTCGGTCGGATTATGGTCGTTGACGAAACAGATCAGTCCCGATTCCTGTCTCGGCCCGTGGATAGGCAGGCTCACGCCGGCGCGCAAGCCGTACGCGCGCGCTTCCTCATACATGGTTTGCGCCGGATTCGATTCGAACAGATCCGGCGACCAGATCAGCGGTGACGACTTCGTCATGCAATGCGCGACCGTCGGGTCGATGTGCGCAAACCCCTGGTCGTTGTAGAACTGCCGCCACGACGGCGAGTACGTGCTGCGGATGAACGCGTCTTCCAGCCGCATGCCGGGCCGCGGAAGGATGCCGACCAGCACGCGGTCGAACCCCCAGCCGTCTGCCAGTCGGGCGACTTCGCGGAACCAGCTGACATCGTTCTCCGCTTTCAGCAACGGCGACATCTGTTCAATAAAATGTTGCGGCAAGGTGCTATCTCTCGAGGTTCGCAGCGGAGGGGGCTATGGCCATGCCGATGCTGCGGTTACTCATGGGTCTTGTTGCGCATCAATCTATCACTATATTCGCCGGATAATACGAATTGGCGATAGAGAATTTCTTGCCTGTTTCATTTATGGCTAAAAGTCGGCCTTCACGCCAACCGACATTTAATTGCGTTGACGCAATTCTGCAGGAAATGCCGCAAATCCGCTCCTGCCGTGCCTGACAGCGATCTGAATAAACGGCTATTTAGTAGAGTTTTCCACAGTTTTGAATCGGTATTAAATACGGTTCGATCCCGAAAATCGGAAGAGATTACGAAACGTTTGATTCAAACCAGTCTGCTTTTCCACTCGTTGTCATACCAAAATTATTAAGAGTTTGATCTGCAGCGCAGCATGCAGGGCCAGTATTCATGTGAGGAAACCGCGCTCATGCGTGTTGCATTGTAAAATCTGTGCACCCAAAGTTGTTTGACAACATTGGCGTGGCGATGCTAACTTGCCAGGGTGATCGTCTTTGCCGCGAGCCGCCCCATGAACGTGTCTCCAATCGTTCGTCGACACGCTCGCACGGCTTGGATCGCGGCACATTCGTTGCTGTGCAGTACGCGATCGTGCGCGACGATCCTTCGCGCGATGACTACCTGCGCCGGCTGCTGCAAAGCGTAAAGGCGGCAAAGGTGATATCAGGAGTGGGTGACTGACACGCGTTCATGCCGCTTGAAACCCTGCGCGACGACGTTTCGCCGATACGCGTGCTGCACGACGTGGTCACGTTGGCGACGCTCGCGGACATAGGGCAGATCCTGCCGCTGTTGCGTTCGACGCCGCCTGAACATCATGCGAAGATCGAAGTTGCGACGCTGGCTTTGCTCGACTTCGAGCGCCGTCTCGCGGAATCGTCCGCCCATTCTTGACGTCGCACTATTTGGATTTCCGGCCGCGCGACGCGACATGCGTTCCTGCCGCGCAGCCATCGACAGGAGCAGGACATGCAAATTACCGGAGACATGCTGATCGGCGGGTCCGAGGTGCGCGGCACCAAGGGCACGCTGCGCGCGTTCGACCCGGCGCGCAACATGGAAATCGAACCCGAGTTCGGTGCGGGCGGCGCGGTCGAGGTGGATCGTGCATGTACGCTGGCCGCGCTCGCGTTCGACTCGTACCGTCAGACGTTGCTCGAAATTCGCGCGCATTTTCTCGAGACCATTGCCGAGAACATCCTCGGGCTCGGCGACACATTGATCGAGCGCGCGCAAGCCGAATCGGCATTGCCCAAGGCGCGGCTCGAAGGCGAACGCGCGCGTACTGTTGGGCAGCTCAAGCTGTTCGCATCGCTGGTACGCGAAGGCCGCTGGCTCACCGCGACGCTCGATTCCGCTCAACCGGATCGCAAGCCGCTGCCGCGTCCTGACATGCGCTTGCAGAAGATTCCCGTTGGTCCCGTCGGCGTGTTCGGAGCTAGTAATTTCCCGCTCGCGTTTTCCGTAGCGGGCGGCGATACGGCATCGGCGCTCGCGGCGGGTTGCCCGGTTGTCGTGAAGGCGCACCCTGCGCACCTCGGTACGTCTGAACTGGTTGGCCGCGCCATTCAGAAAGCGGTCGCCGATTGCGGTCTGCACGAAGGCGTGTTCTCGCTCGTGGTTGGCGCAGGCAATGAGATCGGCGAGGCGCTCGTCCAGCATCCGGCGATCAAGTCGGTCGGCTTCACAGGTTCGCGCGCCGGCGGCCTTGCACTCTTGAATCTCACGCAGAAGCGCCGCGAGCCGATTCCCGTGTTTGCCGAGATGAGCAGCATCAACCCGTTCTTCGTGCTGCCCGGCGCGCTTGCGAAGCGCGGGGATCAGATTGCGGCAGGCTTTATCGAATCGGTCACGCTTGGCGTCGGACAGTTCTGCACGAATCCTGGTCTCGTGCTGCTTCTCGACGGACCGAACAAACAGATATTTATCGACGCCGCGGCAAAGGCACTCGCGCAAAAGAGTGCGCAGACGATGCTCACGCCGGGCATCGCCAGCGCGTATCAGGGCGGCATTACGCATCGCACCGAGCAGCGCGGCGTGCAGAGTATTGCGCGCGGCACGTCGTCGGATGCGACCTGCGCCGCGCTGCCCGCGCTGTTCCAGACGTCGGCGATACAGTTCCTGACATCCGCGGAACTCGAGGACGAGATATTTGGGCCGACTTCGCTGATCGTTACGTGCGCTGATATAGAGGAGATGATGAAGGTGGCCGAATACCTCGAAGGCCAGCTCACGGCAACGCTGCAGATCGAACCCGAAGACTATGACATCGCGCGGCGCCTGCTGCCGACGCTGGAGCGCAAGGCCGGCCGCATTCTGGCGAATGGCTTTCCGACGGGCGTCGAAGTGTCGTACGCGATGGTGCACGGCGGTCCGTTCCCGGCGACGTCCGATCCGCGTGCGACCTCGGTCGGCGCGACGGCGATCGAGCGTTTCCTGCGTCCCGTCTGCTACCAGGATCTGCCCGCCGAACTGCTGCCGCAATCGCTGCACGACGACAATCCGCTGAAGCTCTGGCGTCTGCGCGACGGCAAGCCGGCGCAGGCGTAACGGCTCGCGTTTGTTCGCGACAGCGTTTCAAGCAGCGTCATTACCAATAACCAGTAACCACCACGAACGCCGGGCGTCGATCGATTCGACGCCCGGCGTTGCTCTGACAGCGCCATGACCGAACTCAGCCACCCGAACCAGCGCCGCTATCCCGACCCCTCCATTCGTAGTTTCGATCCCCGCTTCGATGCATTGCGCCTCGCCTCTGCTTCCGTCGAATGCCTGTATCAGGGCACGCGCTGGTCCGAGGGCCCAGTGTGGTTCGGCGATGGCCGCTACGTGCTGTGGAGCGACATTCCAAACGATCGCATCCTGCGCTGGGACGAGGAGACGGGCGCGGTGACGCCGTTTCGCCGGCCGTCGAATAACGCGAACGGCAATACGCGCGACCGCGAAGGGCGGCTCGTCACCTGCGAGCATCTGACGCGACGCGTCACGCGCACCGAATACGACGGCTCGATCACCGTGATCGCGGACCGTTACCAGGGCAAGCGCTTCAATTCGCCGAACGACGTCGTCGTGAAGTCGGATGGCTCGGTCTGGTTCACGGATCCATCGTTCGGCATCGACAGTTTCTATGAAGGCGAGAAGCAGGAGCCGGAGCTGCCGCAAAACGTGTATCGCGTGGACGGGCAGACGGGCGAGGTCACGATGGTCTGCGACGAAGTGATCGGCCCGAACGGCCTCGCGTTTTCGCCGGATGAATCCGTGCTCTACATCGTCGAATCGCGCTCCACGCCGCGCACGATCCGTGCGTTCGATGTGGTCGGCCAAGGGCGGACGCTTGCGAACAACCGTGTGCTGATCGACGCGCAGGACGGCACGCCGGATGGTTTTCGAATCGATATTCACGGCAACCTGTGGTGCGGCTGGGGCATGGGCACCGATGAACTCGACGGCGTGCGCGTGTTTTCGCCACAAGGCGAAGCGCTCGGGCATATTGCGCTGCCGGAGCGCTGCGCGAACGTGTGCTTTGGCGGGAGGCATCGCAACCGCCTGTTCATGGCCGCGAGCCACGGCCTGTATTCGCTGTACGTCAATACTCAGGGCCTGCGCGGCGGCTGAAGTTGCCTAACAAATCGTATCTTGGTGTTCTCCCTATGCCGAACGGACGAATCGGCAAAACCCGCTGAAATCCTTACCATAAAAGGACTTGAAGAATTTGAAAGGTCATCGCGCGATGAACGTGTCAGGCTAAAATTTGCTTGACATCATGCGTGCCCGTTCGTTATGTTTCACCCACTAGCAGCCCGTAACACGTCAGCGCCGCGCATCCCGTCGGCGGACGTTCCATATAAAGAGGCGAGGAGACGAAATGGCTTTTTCTGGCAAGTTGTCAGCGAAGTTGCCACTGAAGGTGGCCGCACTGTGCGTAGCCGTTGGCGCAGCAGTAGCAGGGTTCACGCAATCGGCGCGAGCGGCGGATGCCGTCACGATCAACATCGTCGACGTTGCGGGCGATCTTCAGTTGACGCAAAAGGGTTTTGAAGCCTTCAAGGCCAAGTACCCGAATCTCGTTTCCAACATCACATACACGAACGCGCCCGCGCCGCAGTTGCCCGGCAAGATCAAGGCGATGCAGGCGGCCGGCCGCTCGGACATCGACCTCGTGCTGACGGGCACCGACGCGCTGGCCGCCGGTATCGAGCAGAACCTGTGGATCAAGCTGCTGCCGGAGAACAATGCGGCATTCCCCGGCGTGCTCGACAAGTACGCGCCCGGTCCGCGCAAGATGCAGGATCTCGCGCAGGGCTTCGGTCTCGAAGTCGCCTATATGCCGGCCGGCCCGCTGATCGAATACAACCCCGCCAAGGTCAGCGATCCGCCCAAGACGCCGGACCAGCTCCTGCAATGGTGCAAGGCGCATCCGAACAAGCTGATCTACGCGCGTCCGGCCAATTCCGGTCCGGGCCGCACGTTCCTGATGGGCCTGCCGTACGTGCTCGGCGACAAAGATCCGAAAGATCCCGTCAATGGCTGGGATAAGACCTGGGCGTTCCTCAAGCAGTTGAACGACTGCATTCCTTATTACCCGGGCGGCACGTCGGCGGTGATGAAGGAACTGGGCGAAGGCACGCGCGACATGACTGTCACCGTGACGGGCTGGGACATCAACCCGCGCGCGCTCGGCATCGTGCCGGCTGAATTCAAGGTGCAGGCCTTCGACAACATGACGTGGGTCAACGACGCGCACTTCATGGTGATTCCGAAAGGCGTGCCGAAAGAAAAGCTCGACACGCTCTACAAGCTGATGAACTTCATGCTGGAGCCGGCGCAGCAGGCCCTGACCTATGACGACGGCTATTTCTATCCTGGCCCGGCCATCAACGGTTTGACGGAAGCGCAAGCGCCCGCGCAGAGCCAGGAAGTGCTGAAGAAGTTCGGCCGTCCGGAATACGCGAAACTGCTTGCCGATCGTCCGCACGTTCAGCCGTTGAGCGCGGCAGCGATGGTCGCAGCGTTCCAGAAGTGGGACCGCGAAGTGGGCGCGCAAAAGACCAAGTAAGTTCATACCAACGCGTACCCATCACCGCGCAAAGCGGAGCAGCCGGTGTCGCGCAGGGCGTGCATGACGCCTCGCGCGCATCGGCGATTGTGACGGCGCGTCATATGGCGAGTCATATGGCGCAGCCATGCAACATCGTAGGGAAGCGATCATGAAGCATCACTTTGAACAGTTGCGCCTCGAGTCCGTCAGCCGCAGTTTCGTGAATGCCGAAGGGCACGCGGTCTCGGCGCTGCAGGGTCTCGATCTGAGTATCCGCCGCGGCGAGTTCATCGCATTGCTCGGTCCGTCGGGCTGTGGCAAGTCGACGGCGCTCAACTGCATCGCGGGCTTGCAGCCGCTGTCGGGCGGCGGCATCTGGCTCGACGACAAACGCATCGATGTGCTGCCGCCCGAAAAGCGTGGCTTCGGCATGGTGTTTCAGAACTACGCGCTGTTTCCGCATATGTCGGTGCTCGACAACGTCGGCTTCGGCCTGAAGATGCGCGGTATCGCGAAGGCGGAAACGGTGAAGCGCGCGCGCGAAGCGCTGCAACTCGTGCAACTGGTCGGGCATGAGAAGAAGCTGCCGGGGCAGTTGTCGGGCGGTCAGCAGCAGCGCGTCGCGATCGCGCGCGCCATTGTGATCGAGCCGCCGCTCATTCTGATGGACGAACCGCTGTCGAATCTCGACACGAAACTGCGCATCGAAATGCGCGCCGAGATTCGCCGCATTCATAGCCAGCTGGATCGCGCGACCATCTACGTGACGCACGACCAGGACGAAGCGCTGTCGATGGCCGACCGCATCGTCGTGATGAAAGAGGGCGTCGTGCAGCAGGTCGCGACGCCGAAGGAAGTCTACGGGCGGCCGAAGAATCTGCACGTCGCGCGTTTCATGGGCTATCGCAATGTGCTGCCGTTCACGCTCGAAGGCACGCAGGGCGAAGGCGTGGCCGTCGAAGCGAACGGTGTGCGGCTGATCGGCACGGCCATGGATGGCTTCAACAGCAAGCGTGTTTCCGTCGCGATGCGTCCCGAGGACATGGAGCGCGCCGCGCCCGGCTCGGAAAACGCGTTCGACGCGCAGGTCACGACGGTCGAATACGGCGGCCGTGATTCGCTGATTCGTGTGAAGAGCGCGTTCGGCGAATTGTGGGCGCGCGTCGCGGGAGAGTTCGCCGAAGGCGAGCGCGTCACGCTGCGCGTGCCGCCGTCGCGCACGCTGGTCTACGACGGAGAGCCGTCATGAGCACGCTGACGCCCGCTGCCGCAGCGACACCCGTCGCGCAACGTGACGGCAAGGCGTGGCTCGTGTCGCCCGCCTTGCTGTTCATCCTCGCGCTGTTCGTCTACCCGTTCGTCTACGGCCTCGCGCTGTCCTTCAGTCCGATGGAAGGCGGCGGCATGTGGGCGAACTACGCGAAGTTCTTCAGCGACACGTCGATGTGGCCGACCATCATCGTCACGCTGAAGCTCGCGGTGCCTGCCACCTTGATCAACGTCGGCATATCGGTGCCCGTCGCGTTCGCGCTGCGCCGTCCGTCGCCGTATCAGAAATTCATTACGACGCTGCTCGTGATTCCCATCACGCTCGGCACCGTGCTGATCGCGGATGGCATGCTCACTTACTTCGGTCCGAACGGCTGGTTTCCGCAAGCGCTGCAAGGGCTGCACCTTTATACCGACGAAGTGCGCCTCACGCACAACTTCTGGGGCGTGCTGATCTCGCTGGTGGTGTCGGGCTTTCCGTTCGCGTTTCTGTTGACGCTGTCGTACGTGACGGGCATCGATCCGACGCTCGCAAGCGCCGCCGCGACGCTTGGCGCAAACCCCTGGCAGCAGTTCCGGCAGATCTATCTGCCGCTGCTCGTGCCGGGCTTGACGATGGCCGCATGTCTGTCATTCGTGCAGGCGTTTTCGGTGTTTCCATCGGCAGTGCTGCTCGGCGCGCCTGCGGGGCCGACGCGCGTGATGTCGATTGCCGCCGCGGAGGCCGCGTTCGAGAGCTACGATTACTCGCTTGCGTCGGCGATTGCGATCGTGATGGGTTTCGTGCAACTGGTGATCGTCGCCGCGATGCTCGGCGCGCGCCGCTTCTTCTATAGTGGACCGGCGACGGGAGGTAAGGGCTGATGGCAACCGATCATCAAGTCGCGCATCCGTGGCCCGCTGCGCCGCAAGGGCAAACGGTGAAATCGATGAAACCTCACGTCAGTTTGCGCGACCGCATCTACAAGGCGCTGGTCTGGGGCGCAATGATTTTCTTCCTGCTGAACATCGTGTTGCTGATCGCGACCGTCGCGGTCAATTCAATAGCGACGCGCTGGTTCGGCACGCTGTTGCCGCAGGGCTTCACGCTGCACTGGTATGCGCAGGCCTGGAGCGACTTCCAGCTCGCGGCGGTGTTGTGGGTGACGGTCGAAGTGGTCGGCGCGGTGGTGCTGCTGTCCATTTTGCTCGGCGTGCCCGCCGCATACGCGCTCGCACGCGTGCAGTTTCGCGGCAAGCGTTTCGCGATGCTCGTGTTCCTGCTGCCGTTGATGGTGCCGCCTGTCACATACGGCATTCCGATGGCGACCGTGATGTACAAGATCGGCCTGGCGGGTACGCTGTCCGGCGTGATTCTCGCGAACCTGGTGCCCGCGCTGCCGTTCGTCATTCTCGTGATGACACCGTTCATCGAGCAGATCGATCCGAATCTGGAATCGGCGGCGCGTATCTTCGGCGCGAATACGTTCCGCTATTTCCGCTATATTCTGCTGCCCTTGCTGGTGCCCGGCATGCTTGCCGCCGGTCTGCTGGTGCTGGTTCGTACCATCGGCATGTTCGAACTGACGTTCTTTACGGCGGGGCCGGCGACGCAAACGCTCGTCGTCGCGTTGTACTACGCTGTATTTTCAACGGGCGTGCGCGCACCGCAGTCGATCGACGCAATGGCGATGATCTACATGGCGATCACGCTGATCTGGGTATTGATTGCGCTGCAGTTCGTGAGCCCGACGCAGATCGTGTCGCGGGTGAAGGAGCAGCGCCGGTAGGAGTCGAAGTGTCGAACGATCAGACGAAGAAACGCAAGTCCCCCGACGAACTGCGCAGCCACCGCTGGTATGGCGTGAACGACCTGCGTTCGTTCGGCCATCGCTCGCGCACGGCGCAAATGGGCTATAGCCGCGAGGAGTATGCGGGCAAGCCCGTCATCGCGATCCTCAACACGTGGAGCGAGATGAACCCGTGTCACACGCACTTCAAGCAGCGTGTGGAAGAGGTCAAGCGCGGCATCTGGCAGGCGGGCGGCTTTCCGATCGAGTTGCCGGTGCAGACCTTGTCGGAGCCGTTCCAGAAACCCACCACGATGCTCTACCGCAACTTCCTCGCGATGGAAGCGGAAGAGACGCTGCGCTCGTATCCCGCCGACGGCGTCGTGCTGATGGGCGGCTGCGACAAGACCACGCCCGCGCTGCTGATGGGCGCGATCAGCATGGACCTGCCAACAATCTTTCTGCCCGCCGGCCCGATGCTGCGCGGTAACTGGAACGGCGCGACGCTCGGCTCCGGTTCGGACACGTGGAAGTACTGGGCCGACCTGCGCGCGGGCAAGATCACGGAAGAGGACTGGCAGGGCGTCGAAGGCGGCATTGCCCGCTCGCCGGGCCATTGCATGACGATGGGCACGGCGTCCACGATGACGAGCGCCGCCGAAGCACTCGGCTTCACGCTGCCGGGTTTCGCGTCGATCCCCGCGCCGGATTCACGCCATGCGCAGATGTCTGCGAAAACGGGCATGCGCATCGTCGAGATGGTGTGGGAAGACCTGAAGCCGTCGGACATCCTCACCGTGAAGTCAATCGACAACGCGGTGACGACGTGCCTCGCGCTGTCGGGCTCGACCAACGCGATCGTGCACATGATTGCGCTCGCGCGCCGCGCCGGGATCGAACTGACGCTCGACCGTTACGACAGCATTTCGCGCCGCACGCCGGTGCTCGCGAACATCCGGCCGACGGGCGCGTATCTGATGGAAGACTTCTATTACGCGGGCGGCCTGCAGGCGATGCTCGCAGAACTGGGCGATCTGATCGACCGCTCGCAGAAGACGGTGAATGGCCGCTCGCTTGGCGAGAACCTCGAAGGCGCGCAGATCTTCAACGACGACGTGATCCGCCGCCGCGACAACCCGCTGATGCCGGACAACGGTCTGGCTGTCCTGCGCGGCAACATTGCACCCGATGGCGCCGTCATCAAGCCGGGCGCGGCCGAGCCGCATCTGCTGGTGCACACGGGCCGTGCGGTGGTGTTCAAGGACTACAACGACATGGCCGCGCGCATCGACGACGACGCGCTCGATATCGACGAGAACTGCGTGATCGTGTTGCAGCATGCGGGGCCTGTTGGCGCGCCGGGCATGCCCGAGTGGGGCCAGTTGCCGCTGCCGAAGAAGGTGCTGCAAAAGGGCGTGCGCGACATGCTGCGCATTTCCGACGCACGCATGAGCGGCACGAGCTATGGCGCCTGCGTGCTGCACGTGGCGCCGGAGTCGTTTATCGGCGGGCCGTTTGCGCTGGTGCGCGACGGCGACATGATCGAACTCGACGTGCCACAGCGCAAGCTGAACGTGCTGGTATCGGATGAAGAACTCGCTCGCCGCAAGGCGGAGTGGGTCGCGCCCGCGCCGAGATTCTCGCGCGGCTACGGCGCGATGCATCAGGTGCATGTGCTGCAGGCCGACAAGGGCTGCGACTTCGACTTCCTGCAACGCGGTGGCGCAAGCACTGCAACGGGTGAGCCGGAGATTCACTGAAGCGACAAGCGCCGCGCAATGAAAAACGAGCGCACGACAACGTGCGCTCGCTAACAGACGTCAATCGAACGTTCTAGTACCCAACGCGATACACGCGTCCCGTCTGCGCGCCCTCGACGCTGCGCAGATAGGCCTGCGCAGCCTTCTTCGCATCGACAGGTTCGAAGCCGCGGAAGAACGGCGCATAGCTTTCCATCGATTCCGTCAGCACAGTCGGGCTCACGACATTGATGCGAATATCGCGCGGCAGTTCGATCGCCGCGCCGCGCACGAAGCCTTCGAGCGCGAGATTGACTGTCGTCGCGCTGACGCCCAGGTTGATCGGCTCGTCGGCGAGAATGCCGCTCGTCAGCGTGAACGAGCCGCCGTCGTTCACATACTTCTGCGCGGCGAGCACGACATTGATCTGTCCCATCAGCTTGTCGCGCAGACCGACCCAGAACTGCTCGACGGTCATCTCGGGCAACGGGCCGAAGTGGACCTTGCCCGTCGTCGTGACGACGCCATCCACCTTGCCGATTGTTTGAAACAGCCGTTCGACGCTCGCCGGGTCCGTGCTGTCGACCTGATGCGCGCCACGCGTTGCGCCGACTTCGATCACTTCATGCCGCGCTTTCAGTTCGGCGGCGACGGCCTGGCCGAGTGTGCCCGTTGCGCCGATCACGACGATTTTGCTCATCTGCTGCTCCGTGGATGGAATTGCGCTGATTGTGCTGATCGTTTCAAACGCGAAAAAGATGTGCGTGCGACGAAGTCATGAAACCAGCAGTTTCGAATCGCATCTACATTGGTACAAACGCGAAGGCGCACGACGCGCCAACCGACGACGCATCGTGCGAAAGGGACACGGCGCTCACTTGACGCGCTCGAGTTCGATCACGCGCATCGGCCGCTGATGATTGAGCGCGAAATGCACGCGCCCGCGCGTGCGTTGGCCCGCTTGCGTGCTGGGTTCATGAAAGCGGTCGTCGAAGTGCTCGACGGGCTCGGGCACCGTCATGCCCTTGTCGATCACGCGGTAGCCCGGTTCCAGCGCGAGCAGCAGATGGTTTCCGCCGATGCGGCTGTCGAATCCCGCCAGTTCCGCATACGGGTTGTCGGGCACGCTGTTGACGAGCGATGCGTTGCTGGTCGTGATCTCATCGGGGCCGATCGGCGCGTGTCCTGCGATGCGCGCGGCTTCGTGGTTCTTGCTGTCGGTATCCACCGTGCTGTCGTGCGTGCGGTCGTTGTGCATTTCGGCGCTGCGCGCGACGTCGGTTCCTGTTTGTGTCGCCGGTATCTTGCGGGTGTTGAGGCTCATTTTTACGCCCTCCTTGACTCATGCCTTCAAAGCATTGGGAGCGAGCAAAACTCGTTCCGCGTGAGCGCCCAATCACGTTGGAATCCACGTGCGACGGCGCTTAGGGCAACCCGCGAATTTTTACTATTTTTTTGATGGACGCCCTTTTCCTACAGAGTATGATTCTGGTTCGAGTGTAGCAACGCACACAAGAGCATGACCGCTGCAGTCTCATGGACTGCCACGACACACGGCATCGCACTCGCAAAAGGACCATCTATGAGGCAGTCAGGGGCGGGTGACTCATGCACGTTGATGCTGCATTCACACATCGTGGCTACTTGCTTAACTGCGCGCCAGCGCGCGCGGGCGATGGGACTTGGCAACCGTATGTGGTCGTGTCGCGCTCCAGCGATGGCGAACTCGTCGCCAACCGCTTCTTTCCCACCGACCTCCGCTTCACTGACGAAGCAGCTGCTATCGCGCATGCCCGCGACTGGGCCGTGCGCTGGATCGATGCAAGCAGTATGACCGTATAGCACGTCATTTGCTACGCACTCCCGCACATGCAACGGCCGGCACTGCATGAGCTGTTCCGTATGCGTTCATTATGCAATCCGCACCGGCGCCCGGCGGCGCGCGCCGAAACGCGGTAATCTCTGGGGACAATTCACTATCGTCGCGCTTCACGCGCGACTGCCGTCCTCGCCATGTCAAACGTTTCCTCCCACAACTGGGGCCTCGAACAGATCGTCTCCGAACTGCGCGCGTCGCGTGAGGAACTGCATCGCACGCGCCATCCGCGTGGCATCCGCGAGCTACCTTCTCGCGATGGCGTGATCAACATCGTCGCGGGATTACGCGCCGCGCTTTTCCCGACGCACTATGGCGCGCCCGATCTGACCGACGAGAGCGTCGATTATTACGTAGGTCATACGCTCGAAAGCACGCTGCGCCTGCTGGCCGAACAGATCCGCCGCGCGTTGCGCTTCTTGCCGGAGCACGCGGAGACGCCGGACGCAGATCTGAGCGCCCTCGCATTCGATGTCGCGCGCCAGTTCGGCAAGCAGTTGCCGGGCATTCGCGCGTTGCTGGTCAGCGATATCCAGGCGGCGTACGTCGGAGACCCCGCCGCGCAGCACATCACTGAAATCCTGCTCTGCTATCCGGGCGTATGGGCGATGACGCATCACCGGCTCGCGCATGCGCTGCACCGGCTCGGCGTGCCGCTGCTCGCGCGCTTCATCAACGAGATCGCGCACTCGGCGACGGGTATCGACATTCACCCTGGCGCGCAGATCGGCCCGAGTTTCTTCATCGATCACGGTACGGGCGTCGTGATCGGCGAAACGGCGATCATCGGCGAGCGGGTGCGTGTCTATCAGGCGGTGACGCTCGGCGCGAAGAGTTTTGCTGCGGATGAAGACGGCACGCTCGTGAAGGGCAATGCGCGTCACCCGATCGTCGAAGACGATGTTGTGATTTACGCGGGCGCGACCATTCTGGGGCGCGTGACGATCGGGCGCGGCTCGGTGATCGGCGGCAACGTGTGGCTCACGCATAGCGTGCCGCCGGGCAGCAGCGTGTCGCAGGGCAAGATCCGCGAAGGCGAGCGCGGGCGCAACGACGAAGGGCGGCGCTGATGCGTGGGCCCAGTTTCATCTGCGCAGGCGCCTGAGACGATGAAGCCGCGTGGGCGCGTCCAGATGCTGCGTTGCGCGCTCGGCGGCGTCGAAGCGACCGTCGCGCATACGACGCACGCGTTCGCGCGTCATTCGCACGATCGCTTTGGCATCGGCATCGTCGTCGCTGGCGGGCAGCGTTCGGCAAGCGGCCGTGGCCCTGTCGAAGCGCGCGTGAACGATGTCATCACCGTCAATCCCGGCGAAGTGCATGACGGCAGTCCGCTCGACGAACACGGACGCGCCTGGCGGATGCTGTATTTCGAGCCGTCGCTGGTGATCGGCACGGTCGCCGAATGCGCGGAGTCGCCGTTGCGGGAAGTGGAGTTGACGCGCCCCGTGTTGAACGACGCGCAACTGTCGCTGCGTTTTGCGCGACTTTTCTCGGTTGCAGTGAACGAGGCAAACGAGGGCGTGTCGCCCGACAATCTCGCTTGCGAAGAAGCGTTGGTCGCGTTGTTTTCGTACGTCGCCCAATACCACGCGACGTCATTGCCGCACAGACCCGGGCATATTGGTCCTGTAGGTCCCGTAGCGCGCGCAAAAAGCCGTATCGACGACGATCCCGCGTCGGCATCGACGCTCGCCGATCTCGCCGCCGAAGCCGGTATGAGCCGTTTTCAGCTGCTGCGCAGTTTCGCGCATGAAGTCGGTTTGCCGCCGCATGCCTACCGGATGCAGCGCCGTGTCGTGCTGGCGCGGCAACTGATCGCCAGCGGTTCCACGCTGGCGGATTCCGCGGTCTCGGCGGGCTTCTCCGATCAAAGCCATATGACGCGCGCTTTCGTGCGGCTTCTCGGTGTCACGCCCGCGAGCTACGCGGCCGCCGTCCGCTGATCCTCTGCAATAACGTTCAAGACCGCGCGTGGTCGCGGGCCGTACGCTCGCCTCATTGTTCGATACGAGGAGGCAGTGGCATGAACGCGCGTTACGTCGGTTATTCCTTTTGCGCGCTGGCGATGATCGGCGTGGGCAGCACGGTCGTCGTCAGCAAGGCGATAGCGGGCGGCTTGCCGCCGTTCGCGGCGACGGCTTTGCGCTTTGCGATTGCGTTTCCCGTCTTTGTCGCGATGATGCGCGTGCGAAAAGTCCGCTGGCCGAAGCTCGACGCGCACGATGCGTTGCTCGTGATCGCGCAGGCGGGCGCGGGAAGCGTCGGCTATACGGTTTGTCTGATCGGCGGGATGCGGCTCGCGTCGGCCGCCGATGCGGGCGTGATCGCGGGGACATTACCCGCGGTGTCGGCGGGTTTCGCGGCGCTCGCGCTCGGCGAGCGTCCGTCACCCGCGCTGCTCGGCGCGATTGCGCTCGCGACGCTGGGCGTGCTCGCCTGCACGGTGCGCCTCGACGACGTGGCGGCCGCGAGCGGCGCGCATTCCCTCGCAGGTAATGCGCTGGTATTCGCCGCAATTGCCTGCGAAGCGCTCTTCATCTTGCTCAACCGCAAGCTGCGCACGCCTGTGCCGGCTTTGCCGCTGTCGGCGCTAATGAGCGGGATCGGCTTGCTTGTCGCGATCGTGCCCGCCTGTTTCGAGCAGCCGTGGCGTCTGCCATTCGATGCGAACGTTGTTGCCGCGCTCGCGGGCGTCGTCTATTACGCGCTCGTGCCGACGGTGCTTGGCTTCGTGCTGTGGTACGCGGGCGCTTCGCGCCTGAGCGGCGCGGAAGCGGGCCTCGTGACGGCGCTCGTGCCCGTGTCGACGCTCGCGCTTGCGGCGGGCGTGCTGCATGAGCCGATCAGCCATGCGCAGGTGGTGGGCGTCGCGTGTGTGCTGGCAGCGGTGCTGCTCGCGACGTTCGGACGGTTTCGGTCGATGAGGATGCGCGCGGAAGCGTGATTGAGCCGATCCTGGCCTTGCTCGGACTGCTTCAGATATCAGACTTTTTCTATTCGACTGATTTCAGTCAGAACCACTAAGCTTGTTTTGAGAGTTGAGACTTTGACCAGACCGCTGGGGCAACCACGCGCTATCCGGCGCGTGGCTAAAGCAGGCCAATAATCCCGACTCTCAACAAATCCTCGACAAATCAGGTATTCGCCACGCTAACGGAAGTCGGACCGTGGACGATCGACAGAAACTCGCGGCGCGTCGACGGGTCGGTGCGGAACGTCCCGAGCATGCGCGACGTCACCATTTCGACGCCGGCCTTGTGCACGCCGCGCGTCGACATGCATTGATGCGATGCTTCGAGAATCACGCCTACACCCTTCGGCTGCAATACTTCGTTGAGCGTATCGGCGATCTGCACGGTCATCTTTTCCTGAATCTGCAGACGCTTGGCGAACGCATCGACGAGCCGCGCGAGCTTCGAGATGCCCACCACGCGATGCTCCGGCAGATAAGCGACATGCGCGCGCCCGATGATGGGCACCATGTGATGTTCGCAATAGCTTTCGAAGCGGATGTCCTTCAGCACGATCATTTCGTCGTAGCCGTCCACTTCGGAGAACGTACGGGCCAGAATCTCGCGCGGATCGACTTCATAGCCCGCGAAAAATTCTTCATACGCCCGCACGACGCGCGCGGGCGTGTCGAGCAGCCCTTCACGCTGAGGATTGTCGCCGGCCCAGCGCAACAGCACGCGCACGGCTTCTTCGGCCTCGTCGCGGGACGGCCGGCCGGGTGCGTCGGCGGACGTTGTGTTCTTCGTATTCATCCTTCGCTCCAGTTCCAGTAAAACGCGCATCGCACGTTGCGGCATTGTTCCATGTTTCCCGGCCCTACGCCGAACAGGGATATGCGTCGCGGGCTCGTGCGGGCGTTACAGGTGGGCCTTATATGCGTGCCTTATTTGCGTAAATTACTTCGGCCACTCGTCCTTCGCATCGTTGAACAGCTCGGCGACCACGCCGCGCAGCCAGCTTGCGCGCGGATCATTGTGGAACTTGCGATGCCAGTGCTGGCGCAAGTCGAAGCGGGGCAACGGCAAAGGCGGTTCGACGAGCGTGATCGACGCGTGTTCCGACACATACGCGAAGCCGATCGCGTGCGGCACCGTTGCGATCAGATCGGTGCGCGCGAGGATGAACGGCAGGCTCATGAAGTGCGGCGTCTCCAGCACGGCGCGCCGGCGGATGCGTTTTTTCTCCAGATACTGCTCGAGCACTTCCTGGCTGCGTCCTTCGGCGCGCACGACGGCATGGCCGAGGCCGATGAACTGATCGAGCGTGAGCGGCGCGCCCGCGAGCGGATGATCGCTGCGCATCAGGCAGATGAACCGGTGCGTGAACAGACGCTGCTGGAAGAAGTTGTTACCGGAAAGATCGGGAAAGTAGCCGACGGCAAGATCGACATCGCCCGATTCCAGCCCGCGTTCGACATGCGCGGGCGGCAACGATACTGAACGAAGATTTGCATGCGGCGCGCGCTCGGCGAAGAGCTGCAACAGCCGCGGCAGGAACACGATCTCGCCGACATCGGACAACGCCAGTGAGAACGTATGCGTCGACGTCGTGGGATCGAAATCCTGCGAGTCGAGCATGCCTTTCTCGATGCGAGCGAGCGCCTCGCGGGCAGCGGGAATCAGCGCTAGCGCGCGCGGCGTCGGTTCCATGCCGCGCGACGTGCGCACGAACAGCGGGTCGTTGAAATACTCGCGCAAGCGGCCGAGCGCGGTGCTCACGCGCGGCTGGCTCACGCCGAGACGTTCGGCGGCGCGGCTCACGTTGCGCATGTCTTCGAGCGCGACGAGGTAGGGAATCAGGTTGAGATCGAGTTCGGCCATGCTGGGGTGCGCGGGCGCGGGACGACGCTCGCGCAGTATCGGTTATGCGTATACAACCTATCCTAAAAATCGCGTTGTCGCATATTCGGGAAAGCGCCGAGAATCGTTTGAATACCCGAACAAAAGACTCGGAGACGAACGATGCGCACTCAAGTTGCCATTATTGGCGCGGGTCCCGCCGGTCTGCTGCTGTCGCATCTGCTGCGGCTGGCGGGCGTTGAATCGGTGGTGCTGGAAAGCCGGTCGCGCGAACATTGCGAGCATCGGATACGCGCGGGCGTGCTCGAACAGGGCACCGTCGATACGCTCAACGAAGCCGGCCTCGGCGCGCGGATGCAGCGCGAAGGGCTCGTGCATCACGGCATCGAGCTGTTGTTCGAGCGCAAGCGGCATCGAATCGATCTGACGGCGCTGACGGGCGGCCGCGCGATCACCGTGTATGGCCAGCATGAGGTGGTGTGCGACATGATCGCCGCTGCTGTCGAGCACCAGCAACAGCTGTATTTCGACGTGTCCGAAGTGTCGCTGCACGATCTGACGAGCGACAAACCTTGGGTTCGATTCACGCACGATGGCGCAGTGCAGCGTATCGACTGCGACTACGTGGCAGGCTGCGACGGCTTTCACGGCGTTGCGCGCGAGTCGATTCCCGCCGATGCGCTGCAAACCTTCGAACGTATCTACCCCTACGCATGGCTCGGCATCCTCGCCCACGCCGCGCCGACCTGCGACGAACTCGTCTACGCGCATCACGAGCGCGGCTTCGCGCTCTTCAGCATGCGTTCGCCGGAGGTGACGCGTCTTTACCTGCAATGCCGTCCCGACGAAGACCTCACGCAATGGCCCGATGAGCGCATCTGGGCCGAGCTTCACGCGCGCTTCGAGAATGACGAAGGCTGGCTGCCCGCCGTCGGCGACATCACGCAGAAGGGCGTGACGCCGATGCGCAGCTTCGTGTGCGAGCCGATGCAATACGGCCGCCTGTATCTTGCCGGCGACGCCGCGCACATCGTTCCGCCGACAGGCGCAAAAGGCATGAACCTCGCCGTCGCCGACGTGCGCATGCTGTCGAAGGCGCTTGCGGCGCGCTATCGCGAAGGTCGCGACGATCTGCTCGCCGCTTACTCGGCGACCTGTCTGGAACGCGTCTGGCGCGCCGAGCATTTCTCGTATTTCATGACAAACATGCTGCATCCGTCGTTCGATGACACGCCGTTCATCAACCGGCTGAAGATGGCCGAGCTGCGGTACGTCGCGCATTCCGATGCGGCGTCGCGGATGCTGGCAGAGAATTACGTGGGGCTACCGTTTCGCGATTGATTTGCGGGCCCGGCGGCAGGCGGAGCGGCATAGGGCAAACCACGAAACCGTTGCCTTGACAAGAGACGCAGGCGCAAACCATAATGCGCCGGTACGTTCGCTAAACGAAACTGTGTTCGCATAAAGAACTTTTTGTGGGTTCGACGGGCGATAGGGATTGAAGGGCGAGCCAAACACGCAGGTCTGCATTCCGTCGTCAGCAGACTACGAAGGACGAAAGCGGACGTGGAGACCGTCCGGCGCGCGTTTCGCCAGTTACCTGGTGGATCGTGCGGCGCGGATCGACGCGTTTCAGAGGATATTCGACATGATCAACAAGATTTTCGAGTCACTCCAGTCGGCGGTTGCCGACGTGCATGACGGCGCGACCGTCATGATCGGCGGGTTCGGCACGGCGGGCATGCCGTCCGAACTGATCGACGCGCTCATCGAACAGGGCGCGAAAGAACTCACCATCGTCAACAACAACGCCGGCAACGGCGACACCGGCCTCGCGGCGCTGCTCAACGCGAAGCGCGTGCGCAAGATCATCTGCTCGTTCCCGCGTCAGACCGACTCGTACGTGTTCGACGCGCTCTATCGCGCGGGCGAAATCGAACTGGAACTCGTGCCGCAGGGCAATCTGGCGGAGCGCATCCGCGCGGCGGGCGCAGGCATCGGCGGCTTTTTCACGCCGACGGGCTACGGCACGAAGCTGGCCGAAGGCAAGGAAACGCGCGAGATCGACGGCAAGCATTACGTGCTGGAAGCGCCGCTGCACGCGGACTTCGCGCTGATCAAGGCGTACAAGGGCGACCGTTGGGGCAATCTGGTGTATCGCAAGACGGCGCGCAACTTCGGCCCGATCATGGCGAGCGCGGCGAAGACGGCAATCGTGCAGGTGTCGGAAGTGGTGCCGCTTGGCGCGCTCGACCCGGAAGTGATCGTCACGCCGGGCATCTTCGTGCAGCGTATCGTCGAAGTGCCGCAGGCGGCCCACGCCTCGCAACGCCCCGAACAAGCCGCCTGAAGGAGACCCGACATGAAACGACTGACCCGCGATGAAATGGCGAAGCGCGTCGCGCAGGACATTCCTGAAGGCGCTTACGTGAACCTCGGCATCGGCGTGCCGACGCTGGTGGCCAACCACCTCGACGCGAGCAAGGAAATCTTCCTGCACAGCGAGAACGGCCTGCTCGGCATGGGCCCCGCGCCCGCGAAAGGCGAGGAAGACGACGAACTGATCAACGCCGGCAAGCAGCACGTCACGCTGCTGACGGGCGGCGCGTTCTTCCACCATTCCGATTCGTTCGCAATGATGCGCGGCGGCCATCTCGACTACTGCGTGCTCGGCGCGTTCCAGGTGTCGTCGAAGGGTGACCTTGCGAACTGGCACACGGGCGCGCCCGATGCGATTCCCGCTGTCGGCGGCGCGATGGATCTGGCTATCGGCGCGAAGCAGGTGTTCGTGATGATGGAGCATCAGACCAAGCAGGGCGAAAGCAAGATCGTCGCCGAATGCTCGTACCCGGTGACGGGCGTCGGTTGCGTGGACCGCATCTACACCGACCTCGCGATGATCGACGTGACGAAAGACGGCCTCGTCGTGCGCGAAATCTTCTCGGATATCGACTTCGCGGAACTGGAGAAGCTGACGGGCGTCGCGCTGATCGACGGCACGCAGCAGGCTCGCGCGGCTTGAGGCTTGCTCAGGCTGGACACGTAGCAGCCACGCGCGCGCAAATGCGCGCGTGACCTCGGCGCGGCGTTCGGCGACAATGAAGCCGAACGCCGCGCGCTTTCAGGCGCGACTCAACGCGCATTCATCCCAACGCACAGAACATCATGCTAGAAGCTAGCGCTCGCTTGACTGGCCTGATCTGCGGCACGCAGCCGATGAACGACATCTGGTCGCCGCGCGCGACGCTGCAACGGATGCTCGACGTCGAAGCGGCACTGGCGCGCGCATCGGCGGCACATGGCGTGATTCCGCAATCGGCGGTTGCCGCCATCGAGGCAACCTGCCGCGCCGACAAGCTCGACGCCGACGCGCTCGGCCGCGACGCCGCGCTCGGCGGCAATCTCGCGATTCCCCTCGTCAAGCAACTGACCGCGCGCGTCAAGGACGCCGACGCGGAAGCGTCGAAATTCGTCCATTGGGGCGCGACGAGCCAGGACATCATCGATACGGCGACCGTGCTGCAACTGCGCGATTCGTTCGATCTGCTCGACGGCGCGTTGTCATCCACCTGCGATGCGATTGCCGCGCTCGCGCACCAGCATCGCGCGACGCCGATGATCGGCCGCACATGGCTGCAACAGGCGCTGCCCATCACGCTCGGTTTGAAGTTCGCGCAGTGGCTCGATGCGCTGCTGCGCCATCGCGAGCGGCTCGACACGTTGCGCGAGCGTGTGCTCGTGCTGCAATTCGGTGGCGCGGCCGGGACGCTCGCGAGTTTGCGCGACAAGGGCGGCGTGGTTGCCGCCGCGCTGGCGGAAGAATTGAGTCTGCAAATGCCCGCTGTGCCGTGGCACACGCAGCGCGATCGCATCGCCGAAACGGCGTCGTTCTTCGGCATGCTGATCGGCACACTCGGAAAGATTGCGCGCGATATCTCGCTGCAAATGCAGACTGAACTCGGTGAACTCGGCGAGCCGGTTGCCGCCGGCAAAGGCGGCTCGTCGACGATGCCGCACAAGCGCAACCCGGTCGGCTGCGCGGCCGTGCTGACGGCGGCGGCGCGAGCGCCCGGCCTCGTCGCAACGGTGTTCGGCGGCATGGTGCAGGAGCACGAGCGCGCGCTCGGCGGCTGGCAGGCCGAATGGGACGCGTTGCCCGATCTGGCGCGTCTCGCGGGCGGCGCGCTGGCGAACATCGAACAGATTGCGCAGGGACTCGAAGTGAACGTCGAGCGGCTTGCGGCGAATCTCGAGGTGACGCATGGCCTGATTCTCGGCGAAGCGGTGATGCTCGCGCTCGGCGACAGGATCGGCCGGATGGATGCGCATCATCTCGTCGAGCATGCGTCGAAAGAGGCTGTGAAGAGCGGCAAGACGCTCTTCGACGTGCTGGCTGCCGATGCGGCCGTCACTCAACATCTGCCCGTCGAGCAACTCAGGCGTCTGCTCGATCCGGCGCATTACGTCGGCAGCGCGCACGCTTTCGTGGACGCCGTGCTGGCTCTTCATACCGCGCGCAAAGCACGCGTGAACCAACATCAGGAGTAAAGGAATGCCTTACGCCGCAGTCAATGGCATCGAGCTTCACTACCGGATCGACGGCGACCGGCACGGCAACGCGCCGTGGCTCGTGCTGTCGAATTCGCTCGGCACCGACCTGTCGATGTGGACGCCGCAGGTTGCCGAATTCGCGAAGCACTTTCGCGTGCTGCGTTACGACACGCGCGGCCACGGCCATTCGGAAGCGCCGAAGGGACCGTATTCAATCGAGCAATTGACGGGCGATGTGATCGGCCTGCTCGATACATTGAAGATCGCGCGCGCGAATTTCTGCGGCATTTCGATGGGCGGTTTGACGGGCGTCGGCCTGGCGGCGCGCCACGCGGACCGCATCGATCGTGTCGTGCTGTGCAATACGGCGGCGCGCATCGGCTCGCCGGAAGTCTGGGTGCCGCGCGCGGCGCGTGCGCGCACGGAAGGCATGCTCGCGTTGTCGGACGCTGTGTTGCCGCGCTGGTTCACGGCGGAGTTCATTGCACGCGAGCCGCTGGTGTTCAACTACGTCCGTGACGTTTTTGTGCACACCGACAAGGAAGGTTATGCGCTGAATTGCGAAGCGATCAACGCGACGGATCTGCGGCCCGAGACGCCTGGCATCAAGGCGCCCGCGCTTGTGATTTCGGGTACGCATGATCTCGCCGCGACGCCAGCTCAAGGCCGCGAACTGGCGGCGGCGATTCCGGGCGCGCGGTATGTCGAACTGGATGCGTCGCATATCTCGAACATCGAAGTTTCCGACATGTTCACGAAGACCGTGCTCGATTTTCTGAAGGGGCAGCGATGAACGACGATCAACGATACGAAGCAGGCATGGGCGTGCGCCGCGCGGTGCTGGGCGATGCGCATGTGGACCGGTCGCTGGTGAATCGCACGGAAGTGACGGAAGAGTTTCAGAATTTCATCACGCGGTATGCGTGGGGTGAGATCTGGACCCGGGATGGGTTGCCGCGGCATACGCGGAGTTTGCTGACTATTGCGATGATGGTCGCGTTGAATCGCAGCGAGGAGCTTGCTCTGCATTTGCGCGCTGCGAGGAATAATGGGGTGACGCGGGATCAGGTGAAAGAGGTTTTGTTGCAGACGGCTATTTATTGTGGGGTGCCTGCGGCGAATTCTGCTTTTCATCTGGCTGATAAGGTTTTTAAGGAGCAGGATGAGCTGGATGCCGGGAAGGGTTAGTCTCGGGTAGTGGTTTTTTTTTGGCGAAGCCGTTGTGATTGTGTGTCACGCGGCTTTTGTTTTTTTACCGGTGTCTGCGATGCGCCTGCGCGGAGCGGGCGTTTGTGCTTTTTTCCGCTGGTATCCGCGTGGCGGGGTTTCCTGCGCAAGCTTTGGCGTTGTGTGCTTGCCTGTGCGCTGGCATCCGCGATGTGGTGTTTGCCGGTCAAGCGTCGCCCCTGTGCGTTTGCCTTTTCGCTGGCATCCGCGATTTGTTAGCGTGCTTCACGCGTCGCCCCTGTGCGGGGCGGCACGGGCCTGTCATAGATTTTGTGTTCAAGGCATAACATGTAGCTCAAGGAGCATGTATGCCACGCAAACCCAAGACGACTACCGAAGCGCCGACAGTGTTACCGTCCATTCCGAAGGAACTGATCGACCAGTTCGTGAAGGGACCCATGACTGCCGAAGCGGTGCACGCCGCTTCAGCGGCATTCAAGAAGGCGCTGATCGAGCGGGCGCTGGGCGCCGAACTTGGACA
>NZ_JAWRXV010001795.1:0-232 GCF_046534875.1 Paraburkholderia sp. SIMBA_054
GTTCAACGGCTTCGAGCACGATCCGGAAGAAGCCGCGCGCGTGCGCATCGACCTGCTGACGGAACTGGCCGCCAGCGGCGAGATGCTGGTCGCCACGCACCTGCCGTTCCCGTCCATCGGCCGTGTCGCCGCCGACGGCGAGGTGTTCCGCTGGGTCCCGGCGTACTGGGATTTCTGATCGCGGGCCAGGCAGGCCGCTGGCACCGCCAGGGCCTGCCGTCCGGCCGACGGC
>NZ_JAWRXV010001796.1:0-232 GCF_046534875.1 Paraburkholderia sp. SIMBA_054
GGCAGGTCGGCGGCGCGTTCCGCTGGGTCGGCGAGCGGGCCAACGACACCACCGAGCGCCAGCGCATCACCGCGCCGGGCGATCCGTCGGTCATCCTGCAGGAAGAGCTGACTCCGCCGCTGCAGATCGGCAGCTACCACGCCTTCGACCTGTATGCGGGCATCGGCCGCTGGGGCTGGGAAGTGCGCGCCTACGTCAACAACCTCACCAACGAGCGCGGCTGGTCGTCGAT
>NZ_JAWRXV010001797.1:0-232 GCF_046534875.1 Paraburkholderia sp. SIMBA_054
CGGTTGAAACTGCTTCGCAATTGACAGAAGGCACAGCACCAAGCTTTGTCGCTATAAGAATTTTGTTTTTACGGGGAGGATGATTTGCACGTCGAAGTTCTGGTGGTCGAACCGCTAACAAAAGACGCTTTTGCTCCATTTGGTGATGTCATCGAGACGGATGGAGCCGAGCTGCGCCTGATTAACAACGGCACGACCGAGCGATACCACGATCTCGCACGTGTCGAAGTCG
>NZ_JAWRXV010001798.1:0-232 GCF_046534875.1 Paraburkholderia sp. SIMBA_054
TGGTGCGCGAGGCGCTGATGGAGCGGGAGGTGCTGTGGGCCAACGCACCACACATCATTCATCCGATGCGCTTTGTGTTGCCTTATCATAAGGGCGGAATGCGCCCTGCATGGTTGTTGAGGCTAGGGCTGTTCCTCTATGACCATCTGGGCGGGCGTAAAAAGCTCCCCGCCACGCGTACGCTTGATATGCGCTCGGACCCGGCTGCGCAGCCCTTGAAACCGCTTTTTAC
>NZ_JAWRXV010001799.1:0-232 GCF_046534875.1 Paraburkholderia sp. SIMBA_054
CGCCAATCCAAAATTCGCCGGCCGTGCGTTCGGCAGCAATGCTGCCGCGTGGTGGGGATTTCACTATCGCGAGCTGTTGACCGAGCCGAAACCGCGCGAGGTCGTCACCATCTATGAGCTCGATGCGGACGCAACCGACAGTGAGACCGCCTGCGCCCGCGCCGTCTACAACTTCCGCTGGACGCCGCAGCGCGATCCTTTCGGCGTGATGCATCCGACAATCGATTATCCT
>NZ_JAWRXV010000266.1:0-436 GCF_046534875.1 Paraburkholderia sp. SIMBA_054
TTGCCGCCGCAAAGAAAAGTAGGCAAAAGAAAGCGGCTAACACCGCCAGTTCTTGTGTTTGCCTGAGGGCCCCCAACGGGTCTTACGCTTCACACGGCAATCACGTGACCTATGTTCGTTGCCAACGCTTTTGCGGTGCGCCTCACCCGCTTCGCGCGCCCGCAATCCGGCATGCCGTGCCAGATAGTCCACGGCCGCCCAGGTGGCAAACTGTGTGTAGGCCGTAGCGCCTCGCACGCCTCACTTCGGACCGATAGCGCCCGCATACCTCCATGTAAGAGCGCCAAGTTATACGCCGCGACAACCTACACACAGTTTGCCACCTGGGCGGCACATACCATTCGCTGCCGCTTGCCCGGGTACGGGTATTCGAAGCGGGTGAGGCGCACATTCAAAGCGTTGGCAACGCACGCAAACAGAAAGGCTGCCGTGTGAA
>NZ_JAWRXV010001800.1:0-232 GCF_046534875.1 Paraburkholderia sp. SIMBA_054
GGTTGGTATTGCCGCTTTTTGCCAGAAATATTGATTGAACGCCCCATTTTCCAACCTCTTGTGCCGCCGCGCTTAATGACCCCGCCCGAGAACGAAGCCGGGTTTGTGATATTCAACGTGCCCGAGATCCATCATTTTCCAGCGGCCGCCCCATGTCAGGCCGACCTGCTCGGCTGTTTGTCCATATAACTGATAGCCTCGCATGGCCCAGGGATCTTTTTCTGAAATGACG
>NZ_JAWRXV010001801.1:0-232 GCF_046534875.1 Paraburkholderia sp. SIMBA_054
GCGGCGCCAATTGCGTCGACGTGTCAAGCTGCCCGACGCTCATGCGGTAATCTAACCACGTGACCAGGCACGTACTAGGTGCTCAAAGCTGATTGGGCCTATGAGCTCATTTCATCAATAAGAAGGTAACAACCGTGCCGCCTGGTTGTCGCGGGAACTGCACTGTCGTTGAATGGCGGGACTCGCCGCCAAACCCGAGGTTTTGCGGTTGATGGAAAGTAACGGGGACGGC
>NZ_JAWRXV010001802.1:0-232 GCF_046534875.1 Paraburkholderia sp. SIMBA_054
GGTGAGACGAAGGCGCCGCGCTGATGTGTGAAGCGTGCCGGGCTTTTGAAGGTGCTGATTTTTGACAGGCGCAGGGCAGGGCGAAGCAGTCATGGTGAATGAGCCTTTGCGCTGTCATCTAAAGACGACCGCTGACGAGCCAGACGCGGAGGAGACAACTATGCTGATGCAGCATGTAGAACACACAACAGGCGATGTCCCCGTAAAAGAAGCGGACGTCCGCGCCTATGCG
>NZ_JAWRXV010001803.1:0-232 GCF_046534875.1 Paraburkholderia sp. SIMBA_054
GCCGGGTCTCGGACATCCTCTCGCTGCTGTCGGAGAACCGCATGCAGATGAATGTGACCGGGCTGGAAGAGTCGCACCTGATGGAGAACCTGCAGAAGATCGCCAACCGGGTCGCCGCCGGCATCGTCACCGCGGCGCTGATCCTGGCCTCCTCGCAGCTGATGCGCATCGACACCCCGTTCAAGCTGTGGGGCTATCCGGCCATCGCGCTGGTGCTGTTCCTGCTGGCGGT
>NZ_JAWRXV010000267.1:0-434 GCF_046534875.1 Paraburkholderia sp. SIMBA_054
CTCCGCGCGAGTCGATACTGAAACCGTTCGAAGCCTATCTTCGGGAACGGATCGCGTCAGCGGCACCGGACTGGATTCCAGCGACAGTTCTGTGGCGCGAGATTCAGTCGAAGGGATTCGATGGCGGCGAAAGAATCGTGCGCAAGTTCGTTGCCACACTGAGGCCTGTACCGACGCCCGATCCTTTGGTGCGATTCGAGACTGCTGCGGGCGATCAGATGCAGGTCGACTGGGTCGAGTTCCGCAGGCGCAAAGGAGCGAATCTGTTCGCATTTGTAGCCACTCTCGGCTATAGCCGTGCGACCTACGTCGAATTCGTTTCCGACATGCGGCTCGATACTTTGCTGAGGTGTCACGTCAACTGTTTCAACTGGTTCGGCGGTGTGCCGCGCCGGGCGCTGTACGACAATATGAAGACCGTTGTCATCGAACGG
>NZ_JAWRXV010001804.1:0-232 GCF_046534875.1 Paraburkholderia sp. SIMBA_054
CGTTACTTTTGCAGAAACGCGCCGGTTTTCAGGCGGTCGCAATGAAAGTCGACGTCAGGCTGCGCGCTATGCACTGTCCCGGATCGAACATTATTTTAGCGCGCTCGGATCAAGGCGCTAAGTTCGCGGCTGCTCCCTCTCTGGCAGAAGGAAGGCGAGGAGCGGTTAAGGGATATATCAGGCTTGGGGACCGGTATGGAGGGCAACATGGCGGTCGATCAAACAGCGTTCG
>NZ_JAWRXV010001805.1:0-232 GCF_046534875.1 Paraburkholderia sp. SIMBA_054
ATCGTGTTCAACAACTCCTTCTGCATTTAATAACTACAGTATCCCAAACGGCTGCTAAGCTGCGGTAAACACAATGTAAAGAATTGTGAAAGTTTGGGCCAAAGCCTGACAGGCGGTGGCAAGCAATAAAAAAAAGCTGCACTTATCCGCCGGTTAGGCGTGTAGGTGCAGCTCGGTTGGACTTTACAGGATCGCTTCCGCAATTAGCTTATCCAGCTTACGGATGTCGACT
>NZ_JAWRXV010001806.1:0-232 GCF_046534875.1 Paraburkholderia sp. SIMBA_054
GATCCAGACGCTTGACGATCACGCGATCATGCAAAGGACGAATGTTCATGGATAGATCCTCTCTTGATTGGGACTGAAGAACGCTTAGGTATGCCGGCTGTCGCCGCCAACCAGCGGAGTTGTTAGCACTCTCGTGCGGTGAGTGCTAATAACATGGTCGAGGGATTACAAATTCAAGAAGAGACGTTGGAAGAGTAGAGATCCGCTTAACTTTGAACTTTGTTCACTTAAG
>NZ_JAWRXV010001807.1:0-232 GCF_046534875.1 Paraburkholderia sp. SIMBA_054
CGTTGCTCAGGGTGCTGCTTGCCTGTCACCCGTCACCGTGATGTATCCCACGTGCTGGAATTCGCTTCGCCCGATGCAGGTCAGGCGGACGCAGTGCGGGGAGATCCACTCGCTCGTCGCGCCCCCAATGCGCTTCCCCGGGATGGGCATGGAAATCGACCATGAATGTTGATGCGTCCATGGGTTTGGTTATCCGTTTTGGCCGGCACATCACGGAGTGCGCTGCTGCTCG
>NZ_JAWRXV010001808.1:0-232 GCF_046534875.1 Paraburkholderia sp. SIMBA_054
GGCCACGTGTTGCTGCCCTCTGTCTTGCGCTACCTGGAAAAGGGCGGCCGGCGTATCGGCCGCGCGGCCAAGGCCGAGGCGGCGACCGATCCCCGCAACACGATCGTCTCCGTCAAGCGCTTCATGGGCCGCGGCAAGGCGGAAGTCGAGGGCGCCGAAAACGCGCCGTACGATTTCATCGACGCGCCCGGCATGGTGCAGATTCGCACCGTCGACGGCGTGAAGAGTCCGG
>NZ_JAWRXV010000268.1:0-434 GCF_046534875.1 Paraburkholderia sp. SIMBA_054
CTAGTTGCCTAAATGGAGGTCACGCTTCTTCCGAAGTTACGCGTGCATTTTGCCGAGTTCCTTCAACGCAGTTCTCTCAAGCGCCTTGGTATTCTCTACCAGTCCACCAGTGTCGGTTTAGGGTACGGTCTATATGCAGGAGCTATTTCCTGGAACCGCTTCGCTGCAAGATCAATCCAATAAGACCTTACAACACACGCGATCCGTCACTACCTGCAGGCCCACGAATATTAACGTGGTTCCCATCGACTACGCCTTTCGGCCTCGCCTTAGGGGCCGGCTAACCCTGCTCAGATTAACTTTAAGCAGGAACCCTTGGACTTTCGGCGAGGGAGTCTCTCACTCCCTTTATCGTTACTCATGTCAGCATTCTCACTTCCGATACCTCCAGGATGTCTCACGACTGTCCCTTCACAGGCTTACGGAACGCTCCG
>NZ_JAWRXV010001809.1:0-232 GCF_046534875.1 Paraburkholderia sp. SIMBA_054
GTGTGCAGCCGGCTCGTGCTCGGATTCGGCGAGAGTCTGTGCGGCACCGGCGCCATTCTGTGGGGGATCGGCCGAGTGGGCACGAGCAACAACGCGCGAGTGATCTCGTGGAACGGCATCGCCACGTATGGCGCACTGGCGGTCGGCGCGCCGCTCGGCGTTGCGATCGAGCGGACGGTCGGATTTGCGGCGCTCGGCATTCTAGTGATTCTGCTGTCGGCGCTCGGCTTCT
>NZ_JAWRXV010001810.1:0-232 GCF_046534875.1 Paraburkholderia sp. SIMBA_054
GGTCGATCCGCCATTCAATCGAGCAAGTATGGGTGCGCAGTGAATCCGTCGCCCATATCGCCAGCGTCTTCGGCGATAGCGAAGCGCATCTTCAATCAAAACCGTCGAATTCCGAGTTCATCGCCATGATCGTCGACAGCCTCGGCATGAATGAAAACAAGAAATAACCAACCGGTGCCTAGTGAAGGTGCCGGTTTTTTTATGCGCGCGATAGCGCAGTTAGAATAAATGT
>NZ_JAWRXV010001811.1:0-232 GCF_046534875.1 Paraburkholderia sp. SIMBA_054
CTGGGTTGGCCGTCTGATTGGGGGAAACCCCGCAACGGGCGAGAAGAACTCTGGACACTTCCCGGGGTCCCACGGCTCATACGCCGGAAAGGCGTTCCCCCAGGGGACGATCATCGGTGGCGTGGATATGCGAAAGCTGTCCGACCTAACCTGGGGCGCCGGAAGCTACAGCGTCCCCGTGCTTGTCGTTCCTCGAGTGAAAAAGGAAGGAAATTAATGTGTATGAAGTACT
>NZ_JAWRXV010001812.1:0-232 GCF_046534875.1 Paraburkholderia sp. SIMBA_054
ATTCACTGCTTTTTCCCACATCAATAAAACCACTTGGATTAGTAATCCCTCTATTAACAAGGATTGTTTTAATCGGATTCTTGAGGTAATCATTACTACCAATAAGTTTGTACTCCATTTATTCCTCCCTCGTTGTGATCTCTATTTTATTTTTCATCAACTCCTCCAGTATTTGTTTCCCTTTATCTGCTGGGCTGTCTCTGTAATCCAAAAGATCATTATAATCCCAAAG
>NZ_JAWRXV010001813.1:0-232 GCF_046534875.1 Paraburkholderia sp. SIMBA_054
GTAGAAGATCTCGACGCCGTCGCGGGTGGTGATCGTGTTCATTGCCAATCCTCGGTGTGGTTGGGGGGTACAACGGGGGAACAAAAGGGGAACGGGGAAGGCGGGGACTGCAGGCCGCGGCGGCTCAACCGCCGGCCGTGGCGAGCGCGGCGTCCAGGCAGCGGGCGAGGACCTCGGCGTCGGCCGGCTTGTCCAGGCAGGCGCAGGCGCCGGCGGCGAGCAGGCGTGCGCG
>NZ_JAWRXV010001814.1:0-232 GCF_046534875.1 Paraburkholderia sp. SIMBA_054
GCCAGCGGCGCGGGTCGACGGATTGATCAGGATCGAACCGGTCGGCGCGCGCGGGCCCGGGCCGGCGATCAGGTTGTTGTACGGCGCGCGGGCGATGGTCTGGCCGAACGACGCACGACCCTTCAACTCATCGGTGAAGCTGATGTCGAAGTCCAGGTTCGGCAGCACGTAGCTGTAGCTGTGCTTCTCCGCGAACGGCTGCTGCTCGGTGGAGCGGATGATCTGGAAGTCG
>NZ_JAWRXV010001815.1:0-232 GCF_046534875.1 Paraburkholderia sp. SIMBA_054
CACAATGGGTTGGGTAAAACCATCTATTTCAATGGATTTTTTCAGCAGTTTTTTTTCGGGTGGTGCCACGTTGTTTGGGTTGTAATCATTCGGCACAAGCTGATCATTTTTGACCCACAAAACACAATCTACCGGTTCTTCCCGAAAAGGACTTACCTGATCGATTGCCATGCGGATTCCATTAATCGCTTTGATGCGATCGTCTTCCGGCAAGCTGGCCAGAAATTGCGTT
>NZ_JAWRXV010000269.1:0-432 GCF_046534875.1 Paraburkholderia sp. SIMBA_054
ATGCGTCTGCGGATGCAGGAACACAGGAAAATCCTTGCCCACCGGACGGTAACCCTGCGCGATCATCTGCTCGGGTGTCGCGCCGACCACCACGTAATCGCGGTCCTGCACCGGCACGCCCAGCAATTCGTCGCGAATCGCGCCGCCTACTGCATAGATATTCATGGGCATACGTCTAGATACGCGATGGTGTGCGTCTCGCTCAACGCGTCGTCGATCCAGGCTTTCACTGCGGGCTGCGCGCTCAGCCGGCGAACATAAGCCAGCGACGCCTCGGACAACGGCGGCTGCCACGTCCTGAAGCGCATGGCCACCGGCGCATACATCGCGTCGGCAATGCTGAACTCGCCGAACAGGAACGGACCGCCATAGGTATCGAGGCAGTCACGCCAGATCGCCTCGATACGCGCGATGTCGGCCAGCACGCCCGGC
>NZ_JAWRXV010001816.1:0-232 GCF_046534875.1 Paraburkholderia sp. SIMBA_054
GTGGCAAGCGGTGCAGTCCGGGCAGAAAGCCAACCTGCCGCTGCCGCCGAAACGCAACCAGCGCCCGTGTCGCCCCCAGTCGCTGAACAAACAGCGCTTCCAGAAACCATCCAGTCGGATGGGGTCCGTCATTTCACATTGCCAAATGGTCTGGAAGTGGTTGTCATCCCCGATCATCGCGCTCCAGTCGTGACCCAGATGATCTGGTACCATGTAGGGTCGGCCGATGAAG
>NZ_JAWRXV010001817.1:0-231 GCF_046534875.1 Paraburkholderia sp. SIMBA_054
CACGGCAATCACGTGACTCATGTTTGTTGCCAGCGCTCTTGCACTGCGCCTCACCCGCTTCGCGCGCCCGCGTCGCCGCATGCCATGCCAGATATTCCACTGCCGCCCAGGTGGCAAACTGTGTGTAGGCCGTAGTACTGGACACGGATCACTCCGGACCGATAGCGCACGCGTTCCACCCTGTAAGAGCGCCAAGCTATACGACGCGACAACCTACACACAGTTTGCCAC
>NZ_JAWRXV010001818.1:0-231 GCF_046534875.1 Paraburkholderia sp. SIMBA_054
GCCGGGGGTGCGGCACAGATTGTGGCTCACTGGTTATCGGCGTAAAGCGCGTGGAACTGAACGGTGAGTGGCTGATGGCGGGGGGCGGGGCAGCGGGGACTGAGGAAAATCCACCTCAATTGGAACGGTCATGCCCGGTGCGTCTCGACTACCCGCTTCCCATATACCGTCCGCGTGAACTATAAAGACAGCTGACGCGCGGAGGCCGCCATGTGGATATGCACCGGCTGT
>NZ_JAWRXV010001819.1:0-231 GCF_046534875.1 Paraburkholderia sp. SIMBA_054
CCTGTAAGAGCGCCAAGCTATACGACGCGACAACCTACACACAGTTTGCCACCTGGGCGGCACATACCATTCGCTGCTTTTAGCCCATGTACGGGTGTTTGAAGCGGGTGAGGCGCTCATTCAGGGCGTTGGCAACGCACGCGAACAAAATCGGTGCCGTGTGAAGCGTAAGACCCTTTGGGGGCCCTCAGGCAAGAAGAAATGTTGGCGGTTTGAGCCGCTTTCTTTTGC
>NZ_JAWRXV010001820.1:0-231 GCF_046534875.1 Paraburkholderia sp. SIMBA_054
GCCGACTCGTCGCAGATCAACTGGCCGATGAGCGTGGTGATCCTGACGATCCTGGTGATCTACGTGACGATGGTCTACGGACCGATCGCGGCGATGCTGGTGGAGATGTTCCCGACGCGTATCCGCTATACGTCGATGTCGCTGCCGTATCACATCGGCAATGGCTGGTTCGGCGGCTTCCTGCCGGCCACCGCGTTCGCGATCGTCGCGGCGAAGGGCAACATCTACTCG
>NZ_JAWRXV010001821.1:0-231 GCF_046534875.1 Paraburkholderia sp. SIMBA_054
TACGCCGATTTTTCGGGGCGCTCGCGTCGCAAGGAATACTGGATGTTCGTGCTGTTCACCCTGCTGCTGAGCATCGCGATCGGCGTGCTGGCCGGTATCGGCGCCGCGGTCGGGGCGAGCGAGGACGGTCCGGGCGTTGGCTTCTGGCTGGCGATCGTGCTGGCGGTGCTGGTCAGCCTCGCGCTGCTGGTGCCGTCGATCGCGGTGCAGGTGCGCCGCTTCCATGACCAG
>NZ_JAWRXV010000270.1:0-431 GCF_046534875.1 Paraburkholderia sp. SIMBA_054
AATCCGCTCGCATTGCCTGAATTCAAGATCACACGACCGCCTTTGTCTTCAAACCCGATTTATGCAACAACGCCGCACGCCGTGCCAGATATTCCACGGCCGCCCAGGTGGCAAACTGTGTGTAGGCCGTAGCACCTCACATGCCTCACTTCGGACCGATAGCGCACGCCTTCCACCATGTAAGAGCGCCAAGCTATACGCCCCAACAACCTACACACAGTTTGCCACCTGGGCGGCAAAAACCATTCGCTGCCGCTGACCTTTGTATGGGAGCTTGAAGCGGGTGATGCGTCTGTTCAGTGCGTTGGCAACGCGCGCTAACAGATGCGCTGCCGTGTGAAGCGCAGGACCAGTTGGGGGCCCTCAGGCAGGAACAAGAACTAGCGGTGTGAGCCGCTTTCTTTTGCCTACTTTTCTTTGCGGCGGCAAAG
>NZ_JAWRXV010001822.1:0-231 GCF_046534875.1 Paraburkholderia sp. SIMBA_054
ATTTCTGCTCCAGGCTGAAATTGAGGTCGCGCCCGGTCAACAGCCCCAGCATTTCGTTGCGAACGTCCATAGCCTCGAACCCTTGCTTTCCATCTTGGATCTGCCTTCTGCTGTTCTCCCAGCGACTATGGCTCGATCCGGTGTTCCCTTTGTCTTCCGGAAGCACGGCTTGTCCCGTTATCTCAATGGCTTGCCCACATCTCCCGAGGTCTGTGAACTAGCTTCCGTTAT
>NZ_JAWRXV010001823.1:0-231 GCF_046534875.1 Paraburkholderia sp. SIMBA_054
GGTTTTGTTTTGCCGTCTCGAACGGGCTGTCGCTTTCGACATATTTGTGCACGATCTTTGCAATGTCGTCGCGCGCAGCGTCGTCTGCCGTGTTGTCGACAAAGGCCGCATTATAGTCATCGATAGCCTTGGAATAGGCTTTGACGAAGGCTTCAGTCATGGCGCGCTCGTCGCTCGCATTCTTGGTAGACGTGAATGCTGTCGTGACCTGATAATCCGGCGCATAGTCTG
>NZ_JAWRXV010001824.1:0-231 GCF_046534875.1 Paraburkholderia sp. SIMBA_054
TACCTGTGGACCGAATGGCTCACGTCGGTCGACCACCAGAAGCTCGGCGTGATGTACATCGTCGTTGCACTCATCAAGCTGCTGCGCGGCTTCGCCGACGCGATCATGATGCGTACGCCGCTCGCGCTCGCGTATCACTCGCCCGGCTATCTGCCGCCGCACCACTGCGATCCGGTCTTCACGGCGCACGGCGTCATCATGATCTTCTTCGTGGCGATGGCCTTCATGGTC
>NZ_JAWRXV010001825.1:0-231 GCF_046534875.1 Paraburkholderia sp. SIMBA_054
GCATGGAAGGGAAGTGTCTTGGTGCCAGGCCGTCACAGCGGTACTGATCGCGTTGGGCGCAGTTACAACTGTATTGTCGATGTCGCCTCCCAGAAAGACTCCATTGAACTCAAGTCGCTCATCGCGAAACCGGTGACGCTGTGGACGCAACAGACAGACCTGTCATATCTGCATCGTCACGGGTACGTTCACACTGCGCGGCACTTGGGCTCGGACGGCAGCGTTCAGCTT
>NZ_JAWRXV010000271.1:0-431 GCF_046534875.1 Paraburkholderia sp. SIMBA_054
GTGCATTGATCAATATATCGAAACTTCTTAAAATTAGAACCCTTAAAAAGGCTGAAATCGAATGTCCAAAAGACAAAAAAGGCAATTTTCAATTAAACGAATATATTTTTGGTGTTGACGTAGCACGTAGCAACTCGCAAAGTAACAACAAAACTGCAATTGTTGTTTTGAAAATAATTCGAAATGAAAATGGAGTTATAAGGCAAATACAACTGGTCAATATTGTAGAACCGCCAAATGGATTAAGTTTTAAGGAACAAAGCATAATTGTTAAACAAATGTTTTATAAATATGGGGGAAATCTAGATATACAAAAGTCTAGAGTTAAAGCTATAGTTGTTGATGGGAACGTAATTGGTAAGGGTTTAATCGATAGATTATTAGAAGATGTGACTGATCCTGAAACTAATGAAGAACTAGGATGTTTCGAT
>NZ_JAWRXV010001826.1:0-231 GCF_046534875.1 Paraburkholderia sp. SIMBA_054
GATCAGCCGGTAGCCCTTCTGCTGGGCGACCAGCGCCAGGCCCAGGCCGGTGTTGCCGGCGGTGCCTTCGACCAGGGTGGCGCCGGGCTTGAGGTCGCCGCGCTTTTCGGCGGCCTCGATCATCGACAGGCCGATGCGGTCCTTGATCGAGCCGCCGGGGTTGGCGTTCTCGAGCTTGAGGTAGATCTCGCAAACGCCGGTATCGAGGCGCTGCGCCTTGACGATCGGGGT
>NZ_JAWRXV010001827.1:0-231 GCF_046534875.1 Paraburkholderia sp. SIMBA_054
GTTGGCGCGCTCGTGGAAGGGCAGAAGGGCTTCTTCGTGCCGCGCTTTCCGCCGCCTTTGCCGACCGTGTCGGGACCGCCTCAAGCGGCCAGCTACTACGACACCGCGCCGCTTAAAGCGACGTTGGAAAGTCTGTGCGACTTCGACCGCATCAACTCGCGGGAAATGCGCGTGTCCGTGGGCGCCGTCAATTGCGGCACGGGGAATTTTGCGTACTTCGACAACACGCAG
>NZ_JAWRXV010001828.1:0-231 GCF_046534875.1 Paraburkholderia sp. SIMBA_054
CTGGATGGGCTCGGCCGACCGCGCCATGTACGTGGCCAAGGCGGCCTCGCGCGCCCGCTACTGAGGCCGTGCCGGTTGGCGGCGCGTGGGCGGACCCGCGATAATGGCGGTGATATCACTCCCCCGTGCGATTCCCGTGGCCAACCCCCAGACCCTTCCCGAGTGGCTCGAGTACATCGAGCGCCAGCATCCGCAGTCGATCGCGATGGGGCTTGACCGCGTGCGCGAGGT
>NZ_JAWRXV010001829.1:0-231 GCF_046534875.1 Paraburkholderia sp. SIMBA_054
GTCGGGCTTCTTCTTCGCCGAAATGACGATTGGACCGATGTGGGCGATTCCGATGGACATCGCGCCGGACGCCTCGGGCACCGCGAGCGGCATGATGAACACGGGCTCCGCGCTCGCGGCGATCATCTCGCCGGTGGTGGGCGGCTTCCTGATCGACTATTTCGGCAGCTGGGAATTGCCGTTCGTCGGCAGCATGCTGTTGATGGCGCTCGGTGTCGTGCTCGCGTTCCG
>NZ_JAWRXV010001830.1:0-231 GCF_046534875.1 Paraburkholderia sp. SIMBA_054
GGTGTTATTGGAATCGATACCACTTTGTCCGTCAAGCGTTGCCCGCAAGCGGCATAGTTCACTTGAAATGGCATGAACGCAGGTAGAATGGCTCGAAAGAGCCGAGCAGCCTGTGTCCGGCGACAGCGGGCAAATGCCGAGGTCGTCGGGCAATCCAGGGAAAATACCGAGCGATTCGAGGAATCGATACCACTTTCATGAATCTACGAATCAAGGATGTTGCGCAAGCCG
>NZ_JAWRXV010001831.1:0-231 GCF_046534875.1 Paraburkholderia sp. SIMBA_054
GGGAGGGCCCTTCTCTTCCCAAAGCGCCATGTGTCGTCCTGGCGAATCAGACAACCATCCGAGTCCTGATGCCTCCCTGTGGGAGCGGCTTCAGCCGCGACCTGCCGGACCATGCGGTCGCGGCTGAAGCCGCTTCCACAGTGCAATCGCGGACGAGGTCGCGAGAGGGGAGGGCGCTTCTCTTCCCAAAGCGCCATGTGTCGTCCTGGCGAATCAGACAACCATCCGAGT
>NZ_JAWRXV010001832.1:0-231 GCF_046534875.1 Paraburkholderia sp. SIMBA_054
CTCGTACCAGGTCGCGGTCGGCAGGACGATGTCCGAGTACAGCGCGGTGGTGCACATGCGGAAGTCGAGCGTCACCAGCAGGTCGAGCTTGCCTTCGGGCGGTTCGTCGCGCCAGCGCACTTCCTGCGGCTTGATCGCGCCGGCCTCGCCCAGGTCCTTGCCCTGCAGGCCGTGCCGCGTACCCAGCAGGTGGCGCAGCATGTACTCGTGGCCCTTGCCGGAGGAGCCGAG
>NZ_JAWRXV010001833.1:0-231 GCF_046534875.1 Paraburkholderia sp. SIMBA_054
AGTTGGAGCCGAACGCTATTCATTTCTGGCAGAAAACGCTGCACCGCCGCCTGCATAAGGCCGGAACGTGCGACACCCGCACTGACCACCAACGCACTGCCAACGATGATAACGATGTCGTCGCTGAAACCCGAAAATGCGTGATCGAAGGGCACAACCCCAACTGCTATTGCCAGGAGAAGTGCACAAAGTGCGACCACATCATAACGGAACTTGCCCCAGATAAACGCT
>NZ_JAWRXV010001834.1:0-231 GCF_046534875.1 Paraburkholderia sp. SIMBA_054
GCCGGTGCCCGGCCGGCAGACCTGGCTGGAGGAAGGCTTCCGCCGCACCGACGAACTGCTGGCCTGGGCCAAGGCCAACGACATGTACCTGATCCTGGACCTGCACGCCGCACCGGGCGGCCAGGGCAACGACATCAACATCTCCGACCGCGACCCGGCCAAGCCCTCGCTATGGGACGACCCGGCCCAGCAGGAGAAGATGATCGCGCTGTGGCGCCGGCTGGCCGAGCG
>NZ_JAWRXV010001835.1:0-231 GCF_046534875.1 Paraburkholderia sp. SIMBA_054
GGAGAGCACTGTGGGCGGCACGCCGTCGAAGAAATTCGCCTGTCCACTCGCACCGCCGCGCTGCTCCTCAGACGATGCCGCGACGCCGAAGTACTGCGCGTCGTACTTGAGCATCACCGACCAGTCGCGACATTCCGTTGGGTGCCCGGCGACCGAGCCCGCGCATGTGCCCTGCCCCGGCGAATTGCCGGTGCCCGCCGAATCGCGGCCGAACGAGTAGCCCGCGCCGAG
>NZ_JAWRXV010001836.1:0-231 GCF_046534875.1 Paraburkholderia sp. SIMBA_054
GAGATCTATTCCGCCTTCGAGCCGCGCAAGAACAGCCTGATCCTAGACTACCGCGACTTTGGTTATCGCCGGGTGCGGGTGCTGCGCCCGCTGCGCAAGAAAATCGTGATTTCGACCGAGGGAATGGCGGAACTGGCCGAAACCGGGGCATGGGAACGGCGCGCGGTCGAGGTTCAAACGGCGTGGATGGGTTTGCTCGCCGGTCAGCTGGGGGCGGAAAACGATTGGCAG
>NZ_JAWRXV010001837.1:0-231 GCF_046534875.1 Paraburkholderia sp. SIMBA_054
GTTTTTCGTCGGCGCATTTCTCGCCGGATTGGGCGGTGCGCTGCAAGGGCCGCGTATGTCGGCAAACCTCTCGCTCGATCTGGAGACGATCGGCAATGCGTTCGTGGTCGTCGTGGTCGGCGGCATGGGTTCGATTCCGGGCGCATTCGTGGCCGCGCTGATCATCGCGGAAATCAAGGCGCTGTGCATCGGCATTGGACATGTGACGATTTTCGGCGTCGGCCTGTCGTT
>NZ_JAWRXV010001838.1:0-231 GCF_046534875.1 Paraburkholderia sp. SIMBA_054
GATGATAGACCAAGGTGGTGTGAATATGGTGAGCAAGTCAATACACTCAGCTAATGTTATTTCTCTTATATGGCTCGCTTTATCGAGTGTTTTGGGCAGGCCCGATATATGAGAGGCAATCATACGAAAAGTGAGAGGAACTGGTTCAGAGACATGACTTTTTAATAAAGATAGTAAAGGTTCGTAAGTATGAATGGGTTCATCGAGTTGAATCAACCCTTCATCTCGCAG
>NZ_JAWRXV010000272.1:0-425 GCF_046534875.1 Paraburkholderia sp. SIMBA_054
GGCGGCACCTACTTTTCTTTGCCGCCGCAAAGAAAAGTAGGCAAAAGAAAGCGGCTCACACCGCTAGCTCTTGTTTTCGCCTGAGGGCCCCCAAAGGGTCTTACGCTTCACACGGCATTCACGTGACCCATGTTCGTTGCCAACGCTCTGAGCTGACGCCTCACCCGCTTCACGCACCCGCGTTGCCGCACGCCGTGTCAGATATTCCACCGCCGCCCAGGTGGCAAACTGTGTGTAGGCCGTAGAGCCACGCACGCCTCACTTCGGACCGATAGCACGCGCATGCCTCCATGTAAGAGCGCCAAGCTATACGACGCGACAACCTACACACAGTTTGCCACCTGGGCGGGGCGTTGTTGCATAAATCGGGTTTGAAGACAAAGGCGGTCGTGTGATCTTGAATTCAGGCAATGCGAGAGGATTGC
>NZ_JAWRXV010001839.1:0-231 GCF_046534875.1 Paraburkholderia sp. SIMBA_054
CTCTGCAGCCCACATCAGGAATGCCGCAACGTCGCGTGCATACTGATCCACCGTTTGCGGCGAACCATCGTCATAGGTGACTTGGTCGTCGCTCAGCGGCTTTGCCATGGCCAGCGCCTTGCCGGCGATGAAGTATGGGTTGAAATGCGTCCCTTCCGGAATATGCATCCCCGCTGGTGGCTGTTCATCATAGCCGGTCAGCAGAGAATGGATGTAGTCCGGACCTGCTTC
>NZ_JAWRXV010001840.1:0-231 GCF_046534875.1 Paraburkholderia sp. SIMBA_054
GGTGGAGGACATAATCCTGCACGTAAGGAGATGCCGTTTCCATATCCTGCCAGTGCTTTGCGCGGGCTGTCTTGTAGGTCTCGTCGAAAAGATAGAACTCAAGCTCGGACGCGAAATAGGCGCGATAGCCGCGCTCGTGCAGGCGCGCGAGTTGCTTCTTCAGGATAGCACGCGGGGAATGCGCCAGATCCTGATGGTCGTGGTGATCGAGCACGTCGCAAAGCACGATGG
>NZ_JAWRXV010001841.1:0-231 GCF_046534875.1 Paraburkholderia sp. SIMBA_054
GCCTGATAACCTCAGTCACCAAGGTTTTGCAAACAGTCCGGTTTCGATGCTGTGCCCCTGTATTAACGGACTGTAAACGCCCAATGCCGTCAAGAAAGAACAGACCCAGGCTTCCTACCTGCTCATTATCGATAAAGGCTCCCCACCAGTTTCCTAGACCGCGCTCGATCAGGGGGCCCTGTAAGCCCTCTGTTGATGTTCCATGTAACGGTGTGAGCCAATGCCCGTCGG
>NZ_JAWRXV010001842.1:0-230 GCF_046534875.1 Paraburkholderia sp. SIMBA_054
CGCGAAGACTTCCTCCGGCAAATCCACCGCGACGATCTCCGCGCCGTCGCGCGCGAGTTGCGCCGCCAGCACGTCGAGCGCGGCTTGCTGCGCCGGCTCTATCGCGCCGCCTGCCTGCTTCGACAACACGCCGATGCGCCGCTTGCCTGCGCTATGCGCGACGGCGGCCACATGCGACGCGTGCGGGTCCGCGCGCTTCAACGAATGACGGGCTAAGGTCGATCCCCTCG
>NZ_JAWRXV010001843.1:0-230 GCF_046534875.1 Paraburkholderia sp. SIMBA_054
TCTCCAGCTGGATCAAGATCCGCCATCTCATGTTGTGGTCCCGGCAATTCATAAAGATCGCCATCAGATCCGTCGAGTGCTACACGAACGTCTGGGCTATGAGGGGCCGGAAACGCCTGAAGCGATGACCTTATTCATCCGGCAAAAAATCCGCGAAGATTTCCTCAGTGCTGAAATAGGTATTACCGGCTGTAATTTCGCGGTGGCAGAGACCGGTTCGGTATGCCTGG